>JAAYEJ010000013.1 GCA_012728835.1 Candidatus Brocadiaceae bacterium
TGGAGGGGCACGCTCCGTCGTGCCCGCTCCTGCAATCACCGGCCGCTCGCCATCCCCGGCCGCGACAGAGCGCGGCCCTCCACCGACTCCCGGCCGCGACGGAGCGCGGCCCTCCACTTGCACGGACGGTTCACGCCGCTGGAGGGGCACGCTCCGTCGTGCCCGCTCTCGCAATGACGGGCCGCCTGCCATCCCCGGCCGCGACAGAGCGCGGCCCTCCACCGGCACGCACGCCTCACGCCAGACGCCGCCCCGGCTGGCCTTCGACCATGCGGAGATCCTGACGCGGGGACTGGATCGGTTCCGGGAACTGGCCGAGCGCACGCATCTGCTCTTCGCCCTGCTGCCGGAGCGCTTCCCCAGGGCGGCGGTTCGCGACGCCCTGCACGCCGTGCGGGGCCGGGCGCCGGCCGGCCCCGAGTTCGCGGCCTGGGAAGCGCGGGCGGAACTGGAAGAAGGGGGGAGCCCGCCGGCTTCGGGCGGCGGCCTGCTGCGCTGCACCGCCACGGACCTGCGGGCCCCGCTGCGGCCGCGCTGAGCCGCTGCCTCAGAGGACGCCCTTCGTGGACGGCACCTGGCCGCCCCTGCGCGGGTCGACCTCGACGGCCATGCGCAGCGCCCGGGCCAGGCCCTTGAAGACGGCCTCGGCGATGTGGTGGCTGTTGTCGCCGCACGGCCCCTCGACGTGCACGGTGATCGCCGCGTTCATGCAAAACGCGTGCAGAAACTCCCGCACAAGCTCCACGTCGAACTCGCCGATCTTCTCGGTCGGGAACCGCACGTCGAACCGCAGCAGCCCCCGCCCACTGATGTCGACGGCCACCGAGGCGAGACTCTCCTCCATCGGCACGCGGGCGTCGGCGAACCGCGTGATGCCCGCCTTGTCGCCCAGCGCCTTGCCGAATGCCTGCCCCAGCACGATGCCCACGTCCTCGGTGGTGTGGTGGGCGTCGACGTGCAGGTCGCCCTCGGCCGCGCACACCAGGTCGAACAACCCGTGGCGCGCCCATAACTCCAGCATGTGATCCAGGAAGCCCACGCCGGTGGAGACCTGGCAACGGCCCGTTCCGTCCAGGGCCAGCTCGACCCGGATCGTGGTCTCCCGCGTCTTGCGTTCGATGGCGGCACTGCGAGGTGTGGTCATGTCAGGATCTCCCTCAGCGTGTCCAGAACCGTGGCCGTCTGTCCGTCCGTGCCGACGGTGATGCGCAGACAGTCGTCCAGACGCGGGGCGTTCCAGTAGCGCACAAGGACCTTGCGTTCGAACAGGCGCTCGAACACGTCCCCTGCCTGACGGCCTTGCGGCACGCGGGCGAAGACGAAGTTGGCCTGCGAGGGGGGGCAGGTGAACCCCAGCTCGCGCAGCCCCGCGATCAGCCGTCCGCGCGTGGCCCGGATCTTCCGCACGTTCTCGGCCGTCCATTCCACGTCCGCGATGGCGGCGGTGGCGCCGGCCAGCGCCAGGCGGTCGACGTTGTAGGATTCCTTGACCTTGGCCATGCCGGCGATCAGCGGCTCCGGGCCGACGGCGAAGCCGAACCGCAGCCCGGCCAGGCTGTGCGACTTGCTCAGGGTGCGGGCGATGACGACGTTCTCGTGGCGCGCCACCAGGTCCAGGCAGTCCTCGTCGGCGAAGGCCACGTAAGCCTCGTCCACCAGCAGCACGCCCGCTACGGACCGGGCCAGGCGTTCGACCTCCGCCTTCGGCGTCAGAGTGCCGCTGGGGGCGTTGGGATTGCACAGCAGCGTCAGCGGCGCGCCGGCCTCGGCCAGCCCGGGCGGCAGGGAGAAGTCCTCGGGGAACTCGACCGCCACGACGTGCGCGCCCTGGATCTCCGCCAGCTTCGGGTACAGGCTGTAGGTCGGAGTCGGGAACGCCACGGCGTCGCCCTCGCCGCAGAAGCTCCGAAGCGCCATCGTCAGCAGTTCATCGGAGCCGTTCGCGCAGATGATGCGATCGGGCGACGTCCCCAGCACGCGCGCGGCCTGCTCACGGAACGGCCGGCCGGTCGGGTCGGGGTAGAGCCGCAGGCTCTCGCCCGCGGCCCGCGCGATGGCCTCGAGCGCGCGAGGGGAGGGCGGGTACGGATTCTCGTTCGTGTTGAGTTTCACGTAGCCCGGCTCCTTCGGCTGGTAGCCGGGGACGTAGCCTTCCATGCGCTCGATTGTCGGCCGGAAGTAGCTCATCGTGTGCCTTCTCGGGCGGGATGAATGCCGGCCATTATACGGATCGGGTCCGCCGACCCGCAAGCGGCGGGGAGGCATCGGATGGCCCGGTTGCCACAGCCGCGCGCTCCGGACGCAGTCGGCGCCGTCGCAACCGTTCACGGCCGTCGCCCTCAAGCTGTCAGCAGTGACGGGGCGGGCACTGGAGTGCCTGGCGAGAGCCTGACGGATGAACGCGAAGACAGATCGGCCACGGGGCTCCGCGTCTGCCTTCTGCTCAACTGGGGAGCTCCGATGGTTCAGGTGAAGCGTGTAGCGAGCCGCTTCTCATCTGCGTTCATCCGCGTTCATCGGCGGTTGCATTCACAGGAGGCCGAGTGCCCGCCTTCGGCGTGGCGCCGCAGGAGGATCCATGCCGCCAGCGCCGCCACGCAGACGGCCGTGACCGTCAGGATCGTCGCGTGGCCCAGGCTGGCCCACTTCGCCTGCTCGGGCGGCAGCTTCGTGCGCTTCTTCGGCGGCGCGTTGCGGAGCCGCGCCA
>JAAYEJ010000014.1 GCA_012728835.1 Candidatus Brocadiaceae bacterium
AGGTGATGACCGGGTAGGTCGTCCAGTCCTCGCCCGCCAGGCCGTCGGGGCCGAATTGCACCGCCTCTTTCAGCGTCCAACTGATCGACTGCACGATGCCGCCCTCCAGTTGATTGCGCAGCCCGTCGGGGTTGATGATCTGCCCGGCGTCGGCCGCGGCGACGGCGCGCTCGACGTGCACGACGCCGCTTTCGGGGTCTACGGTGGCCTCGACGACGACGGCGGAGTAGATCATCGTGTTTTTGTAGCGTGAGAAGGCGATGCCCTGGCCGCGACCGGCAGGGCGCGGCTCGGCGCGCCAGCCGGCGCGTTCCGCCGCGGTCGCCACTACGTCGCGGGCGCGCGGGTCGGTCAGGTAGCGCAGGCGGAACGCTACCGGGTCGATCTGCGCGGCTGCAGCCACTTCATCCACGAACGATTCGGAGGCGAAGATGTTGCTGAACGCGCCTAGGCTGCGCAGCGCCGAATGGCGCAGCGGGCTGTCGGGCACGAAATGCTTGACGATGCGGCGGCGCGGGAAGGCGTAGAGCGGGTCGGCGTTGCGGTGGATGCCGCCGTGGAAGCCGCGTCCCGGCTGTTGGGTGGGCGGGGCAAAGGGCCGGGCGAGGTGATGGGCTGCCAGCAGGCTGGAGCGTCCCGGCTCCACGCGCGGGCGCGCCGAGTGCGAGTAGCTCCACGTCTCGTGGCTCCAGAGCAGCACTTCGCCGGCGCTGTCCAGGCCGGCTTGCAGTTTCATCACCATAGCCGGGCCGAACGGCTCCCACAGGTTTTCGTCGTGGCGGCTCCACTTGACGAGCACCGGGCGGCCTGGCACGGCCTTGGCCAGCAGCGCGGCGTCGAGCGCCACGTCGTCGGCCCCGTTATGGCCGTAGCAGCCGGGGCCCTGCCGGTGGATGACGCGGATGTCGCCCAGGGGCATGTCGAGGACCTGCGCCATGTCGGCGCGCAGCGGATAGACGCCCTGGCTGTGCGTCCACACCGTCAGCTTTCCGTCCTCGAACTGCGCCGCGGCGGACGAGGGGCCGAGCGAGGCGTGTCGCACATAGGGCCGGGAGTAGACTGCGGCGACCGTCTGCGTCGCGCTGGCCGGCGGCTCGAACGGGGGGATTGGGTCGTTCGTGGGCGTCCCGTCCACGACGAGGAAGCTCTCGCCGGGCGTGGACAGGAGGCGCTGGTTGATCTCCTCTGCCGGCGGCAGGGGCCGGTCTCCCTGCCACTGGGCGAGGCCGGCGAGACGCTGCGCGGCAAAGACGGCCTGTTCCTCGCGCTGGGCGATCACGCCGAGGAAACTGCCGTCGCGCACCACGGCGATCACGCCGGGCATGGCCTCCACCGGCGCCGTGTCGATCGCGGCCAGGCGCGCCGTATAGCTGGGCGGGCGCACGACGCGCCCGTGCGCCATGCCGGGCAGGTCCATGTCGTCGACGTATACAGGCTCGCCCGCTACCTTGGCGGGAATGTCGAGCCGCGGCACGGGTTGGCCGACGATGGCATATTCTGCGGCGGGCTTGGGCGCCACGCGGCCGGAGACCTGTTGGTTGAAGCGCTTGCCGGCCATCAGTTCCCAATAGGTGACTTTGGCGCCGGTCTCCGGGTCGTAGACTGTGCCGTCTTCGACGCGCAGACGGTCCATCGGCGCGTCTAGTTGCGCGGCGGCTTGGCCGACGAGAATGTGGCGGGCTTCGGCCGCGGCCTGGCGCACGGCCCCCCCGCTGACCTGGGTCGACATGCTGCCTGCGGTGAAGCCTTCGTCCGGCGAGAGCAGCGTATCGGCCAGGATCACCTGCATGCGCTGCATGGAGACGTCCAACTCCTCGGCGGCGATCTGTGCGATCACGGTCTGGATGCCCTGGCCGATTTCCACCTTGCCGGTGAAGACGGTGACGGTCCCGCCGGGATCGATGCGAATCCAGCGGTCCAGGTCCGGCGTTAGGCGCAGGCTGGAGGAAAGGGATTCCGGGATCACGGCTGCACCTCCTGGGCGGCTTG
>JAAYEJ010000015.1 GCA_012728835.1 Candidatus Brocadiaceae bacterium
ACGTCGCCCTCGCGCACCTGCTGCCAGGCCGAGCGCTCGCGACGCGTGTAGAGGTCCTCCGCGGCCGTGTGCCTCGGGAGCGAGAGCGTCTTCGTCTCCTCCCGCACGAGCGTGCAGCTCCACATCCCCGTCTCGCGGTCAAGCGAGACGTTCTGCAGCCGGTATTCGACGCCGCTCGTGGAGACCGGCACGGGCGGCAGCGAAGCCACGTCGTAGAAGAAGCGCACCCACTCCTTCGCGGCGCATCCGTCGTAGATCAGCACCTCCAGCCCAGGCGGCGTCTCTGTGCTCGCCAGGATGCCCATGACGGTGCTGGTCCCGTCGTCGTTCTCCGCGTTGCGCGCGGCCCGGAACGTATAGGTGCCCGGAATGGCCGTCTGCTTGTCGAAGGTGGGATTGGCGATCGTCCCGCGCGCGATCAGCTCCGCGCAGAACTCTCGCACATGGGTCTTGTCGACATGCGGGTAGATGACGACGTAGTGCGTCCCGAACGCCGCCTGCACGTCCGCCGCCACCTGCTGCACGCGGTAGACGCGCCCCTCGGTGTCGGCCCCCGCGCCCCAGGCCGCGCCCGAGATGCTCGGCGGACGCAGGAACCCCCGCCGCAGCGTCTGGTAGACGATCCCCGGCTGGCCGGCCTCCTCGAAGTTGCGCACCACGCGCCACAGCCCCGGCACCGCCACATCCTGCTCGGCCGCGGGATTGGTGATCGCGTGCGTCTCGACCAGCGGCGAGGCGGCGACGAAGTGGTCGCCGTCGCCGTAGAGGTCCAGGAACGCGCGCACACGCTCCGAGAGGTGGGCGTCCACCTTCCAGTAGCGCGTGAACTCGTCGGCCCCCAGCAGGGGGACGGAGGCGCGCGCGCCGAAACGCGCGTCGCGCCCCATCACCTGCGCCGCGATGTCCGTCAGTTCATAGGTCCCGAAGGAGTTGGCCATCCCGCCGCCCCCCCAGGCTCATTCCTGCTTTTCGAGGAACAGGTACACCGTGTGTCCGGCGATCTCAGTCGTGTTGGTGACCGTGATCTTCTGGCCGGTCAGGACATAGACGTCCGTCGGCAGGCCGCCGACAACCCGGCTCGTCTCGACCGTGGTCAGGTTGCCCACGTCGCGCGTGGTGACCCCGGCGCCGCCGACCATGTAGTCGTGCTTGACCTGGAGCACGCCGCCCGTGGCCGTCGAGACGACGCCCTTGAGCAGCAGCACCCCGCCGCCCGTGTGCTGCCACTCGCCGTAGGCGCCCGTGGCCACGTTGCGCACGACGATCTCGCCCGCCAGCGCCGCAAAGGTCGCCAGCGCCAGCGCCGCGACCGCCATCGTAAACATCCGTTTCTTCATTGTTCTGCCTCTGTGTTGTTGTTGTTGCTCCAACCGCTGGCCCGCGGTTTTGTGAATCCCCTGCCATCGGGGCAACCTTACGCCCAGGCAGGAGCCGAATGCAAGACCCTCCGGCCCTTGGTCCGCAGCACGCGCCCCTCGGCCCGCGGCACGCGCGCCACGATCTCCGCCAGCCCGGCCTCGTACTCCTGCCGCCAGGGAGCTGCATCCATCTCCTTGCGGTCCATAAGGCCTATCAAATCGCACACGCAGCGCGCCAGCAGCGCCCGCGTGCCGGGCAGGGCAAGCTTGTCCGCGTCGGCCGCGAGCGTCGAGGGCGCCGTCCAGCCATGCACGTCCACCGCCGCCGTCCCGGCC
>JAAYEJ010000016.1 GCA_012728835.1 Candidatus Brocadiaceae bacterium
GCGGCCCTCCACCGGCACGGAAGGTTCACGCCGCTGGAGGGGCACGCTCCGTCGTGCCCGGCCGTGCGTCTGCCCGCCTGTGCATGTGCCCGGTCCGGCCATCCCCGGCCGCGACGGCGCGCGGCCCTCCACCGGCACGGACGGTTCACGCCGTTGGAGGGGCACGCTCCGTCGTGCCCGGCCGTGTGTCTGCCCGCCTGTGCATGTGCCCGGTCCGGCCATCCCCGGCCGCGACGGAGCGCGGCCCTCCACCTGCACGGACGGTTCACGCCGTTGGAGGGGCACGCTCCGTCGTGCCCGGCCGTCAGTCGTGCCACTCGAGAACGTGCATCTCCCCCTGGTAGGGCCACTCGTCGGGCGTCGCGACGAATCCCTTACGGACAGGATTGTGCCTGACATAGTGCCACTTCGCCGCGTAGCTTTCCCCCGTACGAAGCTGCCGATCCCAGAAGGATCTTTGCCAGATCGGGTGCTCGTCAGGCCATGGCCACTTCCGCGAAACGATGCTCTTCCAGTACTTGATCCACTCGCCAAGGGCGGGGCACTCCCACTCCATGGGTGAGCAGAACATGTGTATGTGGTCGGGCATGAGCACGTACCGTCCGACGCCCCAGAGGCGTGCCTCCTGCCAAGCCGACAGCAGGGTTTCGTGGGCACGCCCACGGGCCAGGATCGGTGCTCGCCGGGCGGTGCAGACCGTGACGAACACGACGATGGACGTGTTGAAGCGCTGGATCGCGGGCAGATGTGCGGGGGTCTTTCGTTTCGGCCTGTCAGTACCCATTGTGTTCTCCTCACGTGCCGTTGGAGGGGCACGCTCCGTCGTGCCCGGCCGTGCTCTTGGGGGGCTGTGCCACGCACGTCGACGTCCCGCTCTTCAGCGGGCTCTCATGCCTCGACGGCCGCCGCGTAGTGGTCGGCGATGCGGCGCATGGTGTCGTGCCGGTAGAGGCACCAGATGCAGAACGGCACGGTGTGGACCTCGCCCGTGTCGGGGTCGACGTAGACGAACATCGCTCCGCAGCGCTGCATGCGTTCGGATTCGAGCGAGTGGGGTTCCTCGAACGGCAGGGTGGTCACCTCCACCGTCTCCTGCACGTTCGTGTGCTCGCGCAGCAGGTGCTTGAGCTTGCGCCCTCTCAGCAGGCCCCAGAGGATGCGCAGGGAGGTGCCGATGCGGCCGCCCTTGAGGATCCGGCGGAAGTCCAGGCTGCGCAGCAGCGGCGGGGCGAACGTCCGGAGGGCGAGCAGGCGCCCGCGCAGGCGCTGCCAGGGCCGGGCCGCGTCCAGCTTCTCCAGGCGCGGGTTGATCTTGACGGCGCGGCCGATCATCTCGTCGGCCAGCTCCGCAAGGGGGCGCTTCAGGTAGTGCCCGAGCGGCCGGAACCGCTCGCCGTCCGAGATCAGGACCGTGGCCGACTCGCAGTTCGGATGCACCCTGGAGAACCGCACGCGGCTGTCGCTGAAGAACCGGTGCGCCGGTTCGAAGAAGCTGAACGCGCCCACCGGCAGGAACTGGATGTCGTCGCAGTCGAGGGCGTCCTCCAGGATGTGCTCGACGTCCTCGAGCGTCGTCATCACCCGCGTCTCATACTTGTCGCCTTCCCACAGCTCGGCCAGCGGGATGAAGAACAGGCGGCGGATCACGGACCGGTAGCCGTGCAGGAACTCGAAGTGGTCCCGCATCTTGTCGTCGTTCAACTGCCGGGCCAGGGTGCAGACGACGGTGTGCCTCCGCTTCGAGTGCTTCCGCACGTTCTCGAGCGCGTCGAGCTTCCTGTAGTACGCGTTCGTGCTGCCGCGCATGCGTTCGTAGATCTCGGGGTCGCGCCCGTCGAATGCCAGAAGCAGGTCGATGTTGGCCTCGCAGAGCCGTTTGCAGTAGTCCTCGTCGCCCACGCGGATGGAGTTGGTCACGACGGAGATCGGCAGGCCGTTGTCGCGCGCCATCTGCACGATCTCGAACATGTCCTTGCGTACCGTCGGCTCCCCGCCGAAAAGCTCCACGCGCGGCGGCGGGTCCCAGGTGCCCACCACCTTGAACAGGTGCTCGAAGTACTCCAGCGGGGGGCTGAACTCGAAGCCCATGCCCGGCACGTTCGCCAGGCAGATGGGGCAGTTCAGGTTGCACCGATTCGTCACGTCGACGAACACAAGGCGCGGCGCATGGTCGAGGCCGCACGACTCGCAGTGGAGGGTGCAGGACAGCGTCTCGGGGGCCTCGTAGCGGCACAGACGGCGCTTCCACTGCCAGCGTTCGGCGTCGGAACTGACCAGGCTCTGCGTGGGGCCGCAGTCCGGGCAGTTCTTGCGCACGTACACCTTGCCGTCCTCGATCACGTGCTCGATGGGCACCCGCCCTCGGCACTTCTCGCAGACACCCTTGTTCATCTGTCTCTCCGTCGCGCGCGGACCCTGAGCCCGCAGGTGGGTCACGCACCATGATAGCGGACCGGACGGCCGCATGTAAACCGAACGGATCCCCCGCGCAATCCCCGGCCGCGACGGAGCGCGGCCCTCCACTTGCACGGACGGTTCACGCCGCTGGAGGGGCACGCTCCGTCGTGCCCGCGCTGGCTGACGCTCCCGGCCGCGACGGAGCGCGGCCCTCCACTTGCACGGACGCGACACGCCGCTGGAGGGGCACGCTCCGTCGTGCCCGGCCCCAATGGGCAGGCACGGCCGTCCCCGCCCGCCCGGCGCTCCCAAGCGTTCGCCCGCGGGCGAGAAGGAGGGTTGAAAGCCGTTGCGCGTCCGGGTAGCGTCTTCGCTCTGGGTAACTTGACGGCCCGATCGAACGGAGGATCAGGATCGATGCCACCGACGGAACTCAGAATCGGCGTCATCGGCGCCGGCGGACGCGGCCGGCTGGCCTGGCACGCCCACAAGCCGGATGAGGGCGTCCGCATCGTGGCCGGGGCGGACGTGCGGCGGGCCGCGCTCGAACAACTCAAGGAGCGCTGCGGCCCGGAGACCTTCGTCACCGACGACTATCGCCGGATCCTGGACCGCGACGACGTCGACGTGGTGTTCGTGACCACGCCGGACTACCTCCACGAGGAGCACGCCGTCGCCGCCCTTTGCGCGGGCAAGCACGTCTACCTCGAGAAGCCGATGGCGATCACCATCGCCGGCTGCGACCGCATCCTGCGCACCGCGTACGAAACCGGCCGCAAGGTTTACGCCGGCCACAACATGCGCCACATGACGTTCGTGCGGAGGATGAAGGAACTGATCGACGGCGGCGCCATCGGCGAGGTCAAGACGGGCTGGTGCCGGCACTTCGTCGGTTACGGCGGCGATGCCTACTACAAGGACTGGCACGCCGAGCGCAGCAAGTCGACGAGCCTGCTCCTGCAGAAAGGCGCGCACGACATCGACGTGCTCCACTGGCTCTGCGGCGGCTACACGTGCCGCGTGACGGCCATGGGCGCCCTGACGCTCTACGACCGCATCACCGATCGGCGGTCCCCCGAGGAGCCGCCCGACGTGTCCTGGCGCATGGAAAACTGGCCCCCGCTGTCCCAGACGCGCCTGAATCCCGTCATCGACGTCGAAGACCTGAACATGATGCTCATGGCGCTCGACAACGGGGTGCTCTGCTCCTACCAGCAATGCCACTACGCACCGGACGGCTGGCGCAATTACACCATCATCGGCACCGAGGGCCGCATCGAGAACTTCGGCGACTCGCCGGGGCACTGCGAGGTCCGGCTCTGGAACCGCCGGGCGCACTACAACGGCGAAGGCGACGAACGCTTCCCCATCCCGGCCGTGTCCGGCGGACACGGCGGCGCGGACCCGGCCATCGTGGACGAGTTCGTGCGCTACGTGCGCGACGGTGCGAAGGTCTCCACGAGCCCCGTGGCCGCGCGGTTCAGCGTCGCCGCCGGCTGCCAGGCCGCCGCATCGCTCCGCAACGGGAGTGAGCCGATGGACGTGCCGCCGCTGCCGCTGGAGATCATCGAGCACTTTGCGCGGGACGTGCAATAGGAGCGGAAGGGCCGTTCAGACCTTGACGGCGCGGCCTTCGGCGTCCGACTCGAAGCAGGCGTCGAGGACCTTCTGAACGGCGGCGCCGCGGGCGAAGTCCGGCTGGTCGTTGACGCCCGTGCGGATGCTCTTGATGAACCGCTGGTAGATCGTCGGCGTGGCCGCGCACCGGACGGTCGACCACTCCTGCGTTCGGATGTTCCTGCCCCGGCAGACCTGCAGCTCGGTGTAGGACCTGTCCAGGTCGACGATGATGCCGCCCTCCTCGCCGTAGACCCGCAGCAGCAGCGAGTTCTTGTGGCCCGTCGCCCAGCGCGTGGTGTGGATGGTGCCGATCGCGCCGTCGGCCGTCTCGACGGTGATGACGGCCGAGTCGTTGGCGTCCAGCCTGTACTCCCCGATCCGGTCGCCCCTGGCCTTCGGGAAGGTCTTCAGGCGGCAGTTGACGGAGCGGATGTCGCCGGCCGCGTAGGAGGCGAAGTCGATGATGTGCACGCCGATGTCGCCGAGCACGCCCTTGCTGCCGTGCGCGGTCGAAAGCCGCCAGAGCCAGGCGCTGCCCGAACGCCAGTCGCCCCAGTGGCTCGACGTGAGCCAGCTCTGCAGGTAGCTCGCCTCCACGTGCATGACGCGGCCGATGTCGCCCCGCCGGATCATGTCGTGCGCACGGTGGATGGCCGCGGAGTTGCGGTAGGAGAAGTTGACCATGCTGACGACGCCCTTGCGTTTTGCAGCGGCCGCCATCCTGCGGGCGTCCGGGTAGTTCGTCGCCAGCGGCTTCTCGCAGAGCACGTGCCTGCCGGCCGCGATGGCCCTGAGCGAGACGGGCGCATGGGCGGCGTCGGACGTGACGTTGCTGAGCGCGTCGAACTCGACCTCGGCCAGCATCTCGTCCAGGTTGCTGAAGGCGTGCGGCATGCCGTGGCGCTCGGCGAAGGCCCTGGCGCGCTCGGGGACCACGTCGCAGGCGGCGACGAGCTTGCACCCCTTGATGTCCGCATAGGCCCGGGCATGGGTGTTGGCCATGCCGCCCGTCCCGACAATCGCGATTCGGATCATGCGAAGTCCCCTGCACTTGTGACGCGAGAACGCGGGACATTCTGCCGGATTCCACCGCCTGCGTCCAGGGCGTTCCGGGCCTCCAGGCGGCCTGCGGGACGCATCCCTTGATTCTGCCCGCCGCCGGTTCCTACCATGGCGGTACGCGTGCATGCAGAGAGCGGACGCGACACTCGACGGAGGGAACGAACGATGGACGGACACCGCCGGGCCGGTCGCGCGGCACTCGCCGCGGCGCTCGCCCTCGTCCTGGCCCTGTCGCAGGGCTGCACCTACCTGCGGCATCGGGGCGAGGACCTGCTGGACCTGGGCGACTTCGGGGTGACCCTCTCGATCAAGCCCGGGCTGGCGCTCTACGCCAACGGCGTCTCCGTCTCCCCCGGCGGCCTCAGCTACGTCGACGGCTACTTCCTGGGCTTGGGCGGCGGTCGGCTCGGCTTCACGCGGCACTACCAGCGCTGCTGGGGGCTGTTCGTCCTGGGCCATGAGACGCACGCGTGGGGCGACTTCAACAAGGGCGACCCGACCACCCTGAACCGGCAGTATGTGGGCGTGCTGGGGCTGCCGACGTTCGCAATCCTGCAGTCCCGCCCGGCCTACATGCCGTCCTGCATCCACTACCTTCACGTGGGGTTCTTCGGGGTCGTCGCCAACGCGCGTTACATGGAGATGCTGGACTTCATGCTGGGCTGGGCGTACATCGACCTGGCCCGGGACGACGGGCGCACGATGAGCCGATGGCCCTGGCGGGGCGATTACTGAGGGGGGAGGTGCCGGGACCGGCCGCCGGTGGTCAGGCTCTGTCTGAGAATCCCTCCGGCTCCGGCCGGCTTCTCGCTCGGCCTCGGGCCGACGACGAATTCTCAGACAGAGCCTAATCGTAGAAGAACCAGTCGCCCCTCTCCAGCCCGTCGTCGCACGCCAGATCGAACGTGGTGAAGCCCAGGATGAGGTCCAGCATCTCGGCGTACCGGAGGTTCGCCACCGCGCCGACGGGGCCCACATGGATGTAGTGCGTGCAGGCGGGGAAGTAGGCCGGCGGCGGTATCCGCGTGCCCGCCAGAACGGCGTCCAGCCCCATCGGATGCGAGTAGTGACGCCACCGTGCGTTCTTCGACCAGATGATCTGCTCCCGCCCGGTGTAGGACATCCCGCGGCAGTTGGCCTTGAGCTTCACCGACCCGACCCAGCCCCCGCCCACGCCGAGGAAGCGGGCGTCGAGGTTGGCGTAGCCCAGGCACCAGACCGAGGCGAAGCAGCCGTAGACCGCCAGCCTGGGCTTGCGCGTGAACGTCAGGCCGATGTCCACGGTGTCGGCGCAGTCCTCGGCGCGATACTTCAGATAGCGGCCGGCCGTGCGTCCGGCCTGGCGGAGCGTGCTGCAGCCGACCGAGCCGAAGGCAACCGCGCAGAGCGTCAACAGGGCCGCGGTTCGCAGTGAGGTTCGGCGTCGCGACATGCGGCGATTTCCCGGGGGCTGATGGTCCGTTGCGTTCCCGCAGACACTGCCCGCCAGAGTACCGTCGCGCCGCGCCACCGTCAAGGCGCTGCCGCGCACACGCAGACGAACATGGACCGGCGCGCTTCGGAGCGGGGCGTGTATGAGCGGGCACGGCCGGGCACAAACGGAGTCCGTCCGTGCAAGTGGAGGGCCGCGCTCCGTCGCGGCCGGGGATGGCCGGGGCGGGCACAAGCACGGGACGGGCAGACGCACGGCCGGGCAGACGCACGGCCGGGCACGACGGAGCGTGCCCCTCCAACGGCGTGGTCGCATGCGTGCAAGTGGAGGGCCGCGCTCCGTCGCGGCCGGGGATGGCCGGGGGGGCACAAGCACGGGACGGGCAGACGCACGGACCGGGCACGACGGAGCGTGCCCCTCCGGCGCCGTGGCGCCGCGGGCGTGTCCGTCCGTGTTGGTCCGTGCCGCGGCGGACTTGACACGGGTGGGGCAGGGGGTATGATGAAGAGTGTGTCATTCATTGAGGAAGTCTTCAGGAGGCGCTCGCGGTGCCGCGGGTCCAGAAGCCGACAACAAGGGCGCGCAGGAAGCGGGAGGCCGAGTTGCGGCGACGTGCCGTGCTGGACGCGGCAGGGGAGGTCTTCACGTCCGACGGGTACCACGCGACCACGACCGAGAAGATCGCGCGGCACGCGGGCGTGTCGGTCGGGACGGTCTACAACCTCTTCGGGAACAGGGACAGGGTCTACGCGGCGGTCGTGCGGGACGTGGCCCAGGGCATGCTGAAGCACCTGAAGGAGTCGCTCCTGCCGCAGCCGGATGCGGAGGCCGCTCTGGAGGCGCTCATCCGCTGGCGGCTGGCGGAGTTCCGCCGGCACCGCCTGCTGCTGGTGCTGTTCTCGTGCGAGCAGGCCCCCGGGGCGTATCCGGACCCCGACGCGCTGTCGCACGACGTGCGGAGCCTCTACCTGCGCTACCTGGACATGGTGGCCGGCATCCTGGACCGGGGCATCGAGCAGGGCGCCGGCGAGCGGCTGCAGCCCCTGCACCTGGCCCTGAGCTTCGAGGGGGTTCTGAGCGCGTTCGTCGGCTACTGGATGCCGCCCGGCCGGGCCCGGGACGTTGCCCGGCAGGTGCGCAACGTGAAGGAGACGTTCATGCGGATGGCCGGCCTCGGGCCCACGCGGCCCGTGCCGGACGCCCGGCGGCGGGCCGTCTACATCACCAGCTTCGACCTGGCGCGCGTGCGGGAGCTGGCGGCGGTTGCGCGCAGTTTCGGGGGCGCCGAGAGCGCGGCCTACCTGGACGAACTGGAGGGCGAACTGGCGGCGGCCCGCGTTGTGGACCCGCGGGCCGTTCCGCCCGACGTGGTGACGATGAACTCGCGCGTCCGCCTGGTCGGGACGGCCTCCGGGCGGAGCACGGTGCGTCGGCTGGTGTTCCCCACCGAGGAGGACGACGCTCCGGAGAACCTGTCCGTCCTCCAGCCGCTGGGCACGGGCTTGCTGGGCCGACGTGTGGGCGACACCGTCCGGGCCGACGGATCGGACGAGGAGCGGCGGTATGAGATCGCCGGTCTCCTCTATCAACCGGAGTCGGCCGGCGATTATCATCGGTGAGGGTCGTCTTTCAGACAGTTGGCGGAAAGGTGGTGTCTATGGCAACCGAGAAGATCGTTCTGACGGATCAGGACCATGCCCGGTTGTCCGACCTGGCCGTGGAGGTCGGCAGCGCGGCCGACGCTGCGATGGCGCGCGACGCGGACCTCCTGATGGGGGAGCTGGAGCGGGCCCGCAAGGTCCCCTCGGCCCGCGTGCCTGCGGACGTGGTGACGATGAAGTCCACGGTGAGGATCCGCGACCTTGATTCGGATGACACGCTGGTCTGCACGCTCGTGTGGCCCGGGGAGGCGGACTTCACGGAGGGGAAGATCTCCGTTCTGGCGCCGATCGGTCTGGCGCTCCTGGGCAGCCGCGTGGGGCAGACCATCGAGTGGGAGGTGCCCGCAGGCAAGCGGCGGTTCGTGGTGGAGGAACTGGTCCACCAGCCGGAGGCGAGCGGCGAGGTCGAGCTTTGAGACGATCCGGCCGGCCCTTTCGATTCGGAGCGTGACATGGCCAGGCTGAGACTTCGGCCCGGCTCGCCGGTCATCGACCTGCTGGCCGAGGGGCACCCCCACCATGCCCTGCGCTGGTGCGCCGACGCCCTGGCTGCGGCGGCCGGGGCGCGGGTGCGGAACCTGCGCGGGACCGGCGAGGCCCCGCCCGGCCCGGAGGGCTCGCCCGCCATGCTTGTGGCCGGATGGACCGCGCCGGACGAACTCCAGCACGTGATGGCCCAGGCGCTGAAGCTCGAGGTGCCGGCCGTGCTGGTTCGTGCGGAGGCCCCCGAGGCTGCCGATCGCGTGCTGATCCCCATGAGCGGCGGCCCGCACGTCCTCCAGCAGCTCTGGGTGGCCCGGGCACTGGCGGCTGCGCGGGCGGTGCGCCTGCATGCCGTGCATGTCCGGCCGGGCGGCGACGGCTCCGGCCCGGCCGCCGACCTGGCCCGCATCTACGCCGAAGCCATGGGCGTGGAGGACTCCGTGGACGTCTCCGTGGCGGCCGATGCCGTCTCGGGGATCGTGGCCAACATCCGGGCCCGCGACCTCGTCGTGCTCGGCGCCCCCAGCCACTGGCGGGCGGTTCAGCACTTCGAGGGCTCCATCCCGGACCGGATCGCGGGCGTCGTCGCGAACCCGCTGGCGATGGTCCTGAGCAAGAAGAGCAGCGGCATCCGGCTGCGCGACGTCTTCTGGGGCAGCATGATCCGGGTGAACCTGCGGCCCCGGGACAAGGCGCACGCCATCGAACAGCTTGTCGACACGCTCGTGACGCACAGCCAGGTGCCGACCGAGTGGCGCGACCGCCTCATCGCCCGGGCGCTGGCCCGGGAGGAGGTCGGATCGACCCACGTGGGCTGCGCGACGGCCTGTCCGCACGTGACCGTCCGCGGCTTCCCCGGCATGATCGGCTGCCTGGGCATCTGCCCGGACGGCGTGCCGTTCGGCCCGCCGGACGCCCCGCCGGTCCACTTCGTCTTCCTGCTGGTCAGCCCCGAGGGGTTCTACGACGACTACCTGACGGTGCTCTCCGGGATCGCCCGGATCGTCGTGCGCCCGGAGGTGCGGGCCGCTCTCCTGGCGTGCGACAGCCCTCCGGAGGTGGAGGCGATCCTGCGTCGGGCGGACGAGTGAGCCGGCAGGCGGACGGGTGCCGCCGCGGCGCCGCCCCGTGTGCTGGAAGATCGCGGGGGCACCCGCTATCCTGTTGCGCGGCACCGAACGCCGTTCCCCGAACCGCAGGAGGCACCATGGCCGCCAACCCGTCCGTCGTGTTCGCCGCCCCCCGGCAGGTGGTCGTCGAGGACCGCCCCATGCCCGAACTCCGCCCCGGCGAGGCGCTCATCCGCACCCACTGCACGCTCATCAGCACCGGCACCGAGCTGTCGGCCCTGCTGGGCGACCAGCCGCGCGGCGGCATCTGGACCGAGTACGGCAAGTACCCCAGCCGGCCCGGCTACAGCAACGTGGGCACCGTGATCGAGGTCGGGGAGGGCGTGTCCGGGGACCTCCTCGGCCGGCGCGTCGCGAGCCGGGCGCCCCACGCCGCCGTCGTCAAGCAGAGCGTGGACAGCTTCTGGCCCGTCGCGGACGACGTGTCGGACGAGGCCGCCGTCTTCAGCACCCTGGCCATCATCTGCCTGAACGGCGTGCGGCGCAGCGGACTGAGGTTCGGCGAGTCGGCCGTCGTCTACGGCATGGGCCTGCTGGGCCAGCTCACGGCGCGGTTCTGTCACTTCGCCGGCGCGCGGCCGGTCCTCGGCGTCGATATCTCGGAACACCGGCTCGGCTTCCTGCCCGATCAGCCGGGCTACGTGCGCGTCCGGGGCGACAACGACCCGAAGGCGGCCGTCTCGGAGGCCACCGCCGGGCGCCTGGCGGACCTGGTGTTCGAGCTGACGGGCAACGGCGACGTGCTCCCGAAGGAGTTCGACCTCCTGCATCCGCAGGGGCGCTTCGTCGTCCTGTCCAGCCCGCTGCGGCCGACGAAGTCCTTCGACTTCCACGACCTCTGCAATGGGCCGTCGCACACGATCATCGGCGCGCACAACGGCTCCCATCCGCTGACCGCCAGCCTCGGGAACCCCTGGACGCAACTGCGCGACCGGGAGCTGTTCGCCGACATGCTGGCCAACCGCGACGTGGAGGTGGAGAGCCTGGCCACGCGACGGGAGCCGGTTGAGAACGCCCCGCAGGCCTACGCCGACCTGATCGCGGACCGCGGCAGCCAGATGGGCGTGATCCTGCAGTTCCCGCGCGACTGACCTGCGGGCGCGTTCCGGCCCCTTGCCTACCAGCCCAGGGCGTCCTTGGGACAGGCGGCGACGCATTCGCCGCACTTCAGGCAGTCGCGCGTCTGAAGGGCGCCCACGCCCTTGTCCTGTCGGATGAGAAGCCCGAACGGGCAGACCCTCTCGCACTTCTTGCAGTCGATACACAACTGCGCGTCGATCCGGAGCGGCCGCCGCCCGCCCCCCAGCACGTTCTGCATCGTGCCGGACGGGCAGAACGCGCACCACGCCCTCGGGTGGACCAGCAGCCCCAGCACGACGGCCAGCGCCGTCGTGACCACGCACATGAGCCAGAAGACGTGCCCCCAGTGGCGGACGTCGCCGGGGTTCCGCGAGATGCGGAAGACCATGAACCCCATCAGCAGGACCAGCAGCACCCAGCGCAGCGCCATGCTGCGGAGCCTGTCGGGGATGGGCCGGCGCGGACTCAGCGGGCGGATGACGCGGTCGAGGAACGCCCCGCGGGGGCAGAGGTTCCCGCAGACGTAGCGGCCCCGGAAGAGGGCGGCGATCATCCCCGTGATCATGACCACGGGCACGGCGAACCCGAGCAACGGGTACTTCCACCCCAGGCCGATCACCACGAGGACAACCGGTGCCAGGCACCACTGGATGACGCGTCTTCGTTTCACAGGTTCGCACCCCCTGGCGGCGGACACACGGCTTCTGCGCGCGCAGCCGCCTCCGGCCGCGCCCGGCCTCCCGTCCATCGTAGGCGAACCATCGGATCGCGGCAAGGGCGCACACGGATCCATACGGACGCGCGCCTCCCAACGGGTCGCCCCGGGCGTCCTCGCCCGGGGCGTCCGTGCAAGTGGAGGGCCGCGCTCCGTCGCGGCCGGGGCGACAACGACCCGAAGGCCTACGCCGACCTGATCGCGGACCGCGGCAGCCAGATGGGCGTGATCCTGCAGTTCCCGCGCGACTGAGCGGCTCTCTCTACGGAATGGACCGCGGAGGACGCAGAGAACGCGGAGAACAGATCTCCTCTACGGAATGGACCGCGGAGGACGCAGGGAACGCGGAGAACAGACCTTCTCTGCGGAATGGACCGCGGAGGACGCAGGGAACGCGGAGAACGGATCTCCTCTACGGAATGGACCGCGGAGGACGCA
>JAAYEJ010000017.1 GCA_012728835.1 Candidatus Brocadiaceae bacterium
GGACCGGTTCGCGCGTGCGATGGCGAAGCGGCGGAAGCTGATCGTGCATGTGGCCACGCATCCGCCGTGGACGAAGGAGGCGCGCAACGTGGCCGAGCGGTTCCGTCGACACGGCGAGGCCCACTTCCGTTTCATCACGACGCCGGGTGTGGAGCCCACGAACAACCTTGCCGAGCAGGCGCTGCGGTTTGTGGTGATCGACCGGCGCATCACGCAGGGCACGCGCGGGGAGGCCGGACGGCAGTGGTCCGAGCGCATAGGGACGGTGCGTGCCACCTGCGCCCAGCAGGGCCGATCTGTGTGTGCGTTTCTTCACAACGCCCTCACCGCTTCCTTCACGGGCCAGCCCGCGCCGTCACTCCTGCCGGCTTGACCGGAAACCCGTGAACGGTTACCATCGCTCAGCGCCTCGCTGTAGGCGGGGGCGTTTGCGCATGTCTGGTTTCCGAGTGCCTTTGCCCCTGTGAATGGGACCGGCAAACCCTGACAGACTACCAGGAGGGGTGCCTGTTATAACTCTGAAGCCATCGCCGACGGCTGACGATCCATAAGTAGTTACACCATGGACATTTGTGACGGAGGGTGGAATGCGACGCACACGCGGCTGGGCCCTCCTTTTGCTCTTCTTCCTGTCTGCCTCCGGCGCCGCTTTCGGTGTAGCGGGTGATCCGGCCTCCGTTCTCAAGTCGTACCTCGCCCGAGATGGCTCGGATCGGCTCTCCGGCAAGGGCCAGTACATTCGTCACGTGTACCGACGCAAGGTTACCCTTGAGGAATTGGCGCCCGGCGTACACTTCGAGAGCCAGAAGCACGGAGCGGCCTTTGCCGCGCTGCTGAAGGCGGAGAGTGGCATAGAGCTCGGACTGGATGAGGACCAGAACGAGTACTCACTGGAGAGAATGTGGTTCGAGGGCGGGACGTTGCGTCGGGAGTCAGTGCCGCTGGCCTCGGAATCTGAGGCGCAGGTCGCGCTTTCCGGTGGTCTCCATCGTGATGGAGTGCCGCTGACGACTTACGTTTACGACGGGACCAAAACCATTGCTCTTACCCAGCGAGACAGTCCGAGTGGCCCGGACAACGTGGCCACAATCAATGCGGAACGGGTCTGGATGCCTCCTTTCAGGGCGTTCGGCGTTAACGACGGCGGTGAGCGGACCCGCGGCATCCGGGAAGCTCTGGACCAAGGGACGATGAGCGTCGTTTGCTCTTCGGTGGGCAAGGAGCTGGTTGTCCAGTGCGGGCTGGAGAACACTGCAGTCGGCGTGGAGATCCGTCTACTTCCCAAAATGGGCGGGGTCCTCAAGAGTGCCAGGATGTTCATGGGAGACCGTCTGGTTACTGAAACGCTATGCGACGACTACTTTCGCTCTGGCAGCGGTGACTGGTGCCCGGGCACCTACACCACGCGCAAGTACGCCGAGATCGACGGGGAGATGACCCTTACATACTCAGAATCCTACGAGGCCATCGACGGCTCTGTAGACTTCAACCTGCCCCTCGAGTCCGAACTCTTCGAACTCAAGTTGCCGCCTGGCACGCACGTGATGGACATACGCGGCGAGGATACGCTTGAGTTTGTCCACACGCCGAATGAGTTCACGGAGGTAGACGTAGACATTGCTTTGAGCGCGATCGAGGCGCAGGAGACCGCCGAGCCGCAAGCAGACGAAACGAGGGCCAAAGAAACGTTGCCGATATCTCGGCGCGAGCCCCACCGGGCTGGCCGTATTTCATCCCCAGTACCGTACCGTTCATGGCTATATGAGTGGGGCTGGTGTGCACTGGTGGTTGTGATCCTGTACGCCTTCATGTTCTGGCTGGCCTACAGGAAACGGCGAGCACAGAGGAAGGACGCCGGAGAGGTTTAGTGGTTCATGACCGTTGATTTTAGGGTGCGGTTTTTCGCAGTCTTGCCCACGGCTCCATTGGCGAGTGACTCGCCCGAGAGGAGGGTCGGCATGGCTGCGAAGTACGTCGTCAGGCTTACGCCCGAGGAACGCTCTGAGCTGTCGGCCCTGGTGCGGAAAGGCAAGACACAGGCGGATCGCATCAAGCACGCCAACATCCTGTTGGCCGTCGATGCCGACGGGCCCGCCTGGACCAATGAGCAGACGGCCAAGGCATTCCACTGCCACGCCAACACCGTCACCAATCTGCGCCAGCGGTTCGTCGAAGGCGGCCTGGAGGCCGCCCTGGAGCGCAAGAAGCAGCAGCGGCCGTCGCGAACTCCCGTCCTGGACGGCGAGGGGGAGGCCCGGCTGATCGCGATTGCCTGCAGCCCTCCGCCGGAGGGCCGCACCAGGTGGACATTGAAGATGCTGGCCGACAGGCTGGTGGAGCTGGAGGTGGTCGATTCGATATCGGACCAGGCGGTGCGGCGCACGCTCACAAAAACGAGACCAAACCGCACCTGCGCCAGTGCAGGGTGATCCCGCCGAAGGAGGACTCGGACTTCGTGGCCCACATGGAGGATGTGCTGGAGGTCTATAAGCGGCCCTACGACCCTTGCTTCCCGGTGGTCTGCATGGACGAGCAGCCGACGCAACTGATCAAGCAGACGCACGAGGTCATCCCGGCCGCCCCGGGCCGGCCCGTGCGCGTGGACCACGAATACGAGCGGGCCGGCACGGCGGAGAACTTCCTGTTCACCGAACCGCTGGCAGGATGGCGCAAGGTGAACGTCCGGCAGTGCAGGACGAAGGTGGACTGGGCCGAGGAGATCAGGGAACTGCTGGAGGTGGACTACCCCGAAGCCGAGAAGGTCGTGCTCGTATGCGACAACCTGAACACGCACAAGATGGGCTCGCTCTACGAGGCATTTGAGCCGGCGCAGGCGCGCCGACTGGCCTCGCGGCTGGAGGTGCATTACACGCCGAAGCATGGAAGCTGGATGAACATCGCCGAGTCGGAACTGAGCGTCTCCACCCGCCAGTGCCTGGATCGGCGCATACCGGAAGTAGGGCTCCTGCGGGCGCAGGCAAGACACTGGTACAGAGAACGCAACGCCCGGCAGAAGGGCGTGGACTGGCACTTCACCACCGAAGACGCCCGCATCAAGCCCCATCGGCTTTATCCACACATCCGACTGTCATGAAACACTAGAATGGAAAGAGAGCAGGATATGAGCCGTCTACACATATTGTTGTCGCGTCGGGCGCTCTGCTGTGCGGCCATATGTGTCTTTATCGGCATGATGGCCGATATTGGACGGGCAGACGATCTCGAAGAGTGGGAAAAGGCTGCTAGAGCTGGATTATCACTGCAACAAGAGACGAACTCACTCCACCAGCTTGGCCATGAGTACTATAAGCAAGGCAAATTCGCAAAGAGTCTTGCGTTATTTGAGGAGGTTGTCTCTCGGCGTTCGGACTCAGATGATGTACTCGTTGACTCTATGCGGATGGTAGGCCAGATCAACCTCTCCTGTTTTGTCAGGTTGCCGGAGGCCGAAACAGCCTACAAACAAATGATCGCACTTGCAGAACATGCCCCCGCTCTTCAAGCAACAAAGCCACTGCTTCTTACCGAAGCGTTGGAGAAATTGGCGCTGGCATACCAGTTGTCCTCTCGGTATGAAGATAGTATTGCAGCCAGGAACAGACTGTTGGCGGAAGGGGTACTGGAGGAGTCGTCCCGCGCATGGGCGCTACTTGAGATGGGTCGCGACTACGCACATGCTGGAAATGCCGATAAGGCGGTCGGCTATTTTGACCAACTTCTTAAGGAATACCCTAGTTTTGGCCGCGATACGGGCAGAGTTGTGAATGTGCTGATTGAGAGAATTAGGGCGCATGGTTTTGAGCGCAATGACGAGCGACGCGTGCGCATGCTGCAGGACGTGTGGAGTGACCCACAATACAGCACTTACCTGCAAGTGGTCAATGTGGGAAGGTCCATCGTTGCATCTGCGAACTTTCGTGGCGATTACAAGACAGCGGTGGCGACTGGATGGGAGGTGCTGAGAGCGGTTGATACCCGGTGGCCAGAGCTGTCGGACGAGGACGTGCACAAGCATGACATAGATGACGCATATGCGCAGGTCGTCGTTACAATGTGCGACATCCTAGAGCCTACTGGCGACATTCTTACACCAATAGCGTTGTACACCCGACTGCTTAACAGGTTCCCTGATGGCGTCTTTTCGGAACACTGCAAGCAAAGCCTTGACCGACTATACAGGAAGAAATTGCAGTATCATCCAGAAGACGTAATACCTGACATAGATGAACTTATTTCCATGGGTAACGAGCAGACAGATTCTATGTCTGCGGATTCAAGAGAAGACCGGTATGCGTCAGCAAGTATTTCTATCCATATGGACAGCTATGACGCTGGTGGCGTCGGCGATACGCAGAGGGATGATGAAGGACAGAGAAGCTCGGGCTATTGGATATGGGTCATGTGTGTTGTTGGCCTATTGTGTCTCGCATGTGGGACGATATGGATGCGAAGGTGTAATATCCGTCGAAAGAAGCGAGTTGATGAGTAGCTCATGTTAATGACAGGGTATTATCGATGGCGATTATGCCCGCTTCACATTCACTATTCATAATGATGGTAATGCCGAGTTAGTTGTCGAACGGGTCTATTCCAAATGCGGGTGTGTAAGGGCGGTCCTGCGTCAGGATAGAATTGCCTGTGGTGGAGAAGCGATTCTTACGGCGGCGGTTGACGTCACAGAGATCACGGGGCCTTTTAGTCAGCAAGTTCTGCTGTGTGTCAACGATCCGGTGACACCGCAGGTGGTATTGGAGTGTAAGGGCGTGGTGTCACGGCCAGTACTGGTGAAACCACAGGTCCTTAAGTTTGGCGTTCTGGCCGTAAGTGGTAATAGGAGTGTGCCAGTGGAAATACTGGCAAATCCTCCAGCAACACAGTTGCAGATTGGGAATGTGGATGTGAATTCGCGGTATGTCAAAGCAACACTTGTGAGTGACATGTCGGGAAAGGCTCGTATAGATGTGGCAACTGTGCCACCTGGTGCAGGCCGTGCGTCGCCGACGCGCCGCGGCTGAAGGCCGAGTTCGAGGCGATGGCCGACCACCCGAAGTTCGCCATGGTCAGCCTCGGCCTCGATGACAGCGCCGAGGCGGCGCGCCGGCACGTCGAGAGGTATGGGCTCTCGTGGCCGCACGTCTGCCTGGGCATGAACTCGGAGGTGGCCCGGGACTACGGGGTCGAGACGGTTCCGGTGTTCCTCTTCGTCGGCCCGGACGGAAAGGTGATCGCCAGCGGCGAGGCCGCGGTCAAGGCGATTCTGGCGGAACTGGAGGGCGGCTGACGGGCAGACGGGAGGCATTCAGGCGGCGCCGAGCTTCTTCTGGAGCCGATCCACGAGGGCGGCGAACTGAGGGTCGCCTTGCCGCTCTCGTGCGACCTTGTCGGCGGCATGCTTGACGCTGCTGTGGGTGAGGCCGCCGAAGGCGCGGCCGATCTCCGTCAGGGACGCGTCCGTCAACTCGCCCGCCAGGTAGATGCCCACGTGGCGGGCTCGGACCACCGTGCGGGAGCGCGAACGGCCCCGGATCTGCTCGACCGTGACCGACATGGCCTCCGCAACGGCCTGCTGGATGGCCTCAACCCCCACGGGCGCCGCCGCCGAGGGCTGCATCGCGGCGAACGCCTCCCGGGCGGCAGAAAGCTCCATCTTGCCGCAGCCGGCGACGCCGGCGTAGAGCACCAGCCGGCAGACGGCCGCCTCCATGGCGCGGAAGCTGTGGCCATAGCGCCCGGCGATGAGCGAGTGGACCTCCTGGACGGCGTCCAGGCCCTTGCGGCGGGCCAGTTGCCGGACGATGTCCGCGCGTGCCTCCTCGTCGGGCGGCAGGAGCACGGCCGGGAAGCCGCTCCGAAGCAGCGCCTGCAGGCCCGGATCGACCTCCTTGAGTTCCTCGGCGTGGGGCACACCGCCCAGGGCCACCCGCCCGCCCCGCTCCAGGATGTGCTTGATCGTGTGGAGCAGCTCGCCCTGCCCGGCCGCCTTGCCCTCGATGAACTGGATGTCGTCCAGGATCAGCATGCGGCAGGCGCGGTAGCGCCCCCGGAACACGTGCGTCGTCCGGCGCTGGATGGCGTGGTAGTACTCGTTGCACCAGTCCTCGGCGGTCATCAGGACGGGGTCCATGTCCCGCTCGGGGGCGGCGGCCATGGCGTACACGGCACGAAGGAGCGCACTCTTGCCGACTCCGTAGTCGCCGCAGACGTAGAGGAAGCGGACGCGGGGGTTCTCCTGGCCGGCCAGTTCGCGGGCGGCGGCGAAGGGCAGCCGGTTGGCGCCGCAGCAGATCAGGGCGTCGAAGCTCCAGTCGGCCGGCGCCTTCGGTGCGCCGAGGCGCACGCAGAGGGGCTCGGCGGCGGGCGGATCCTCGGCGACGGCCTCCCGGCCGGCCCGCATCTGGCGGAACAGGCGCGGAGCCACGTCGAAGCCGACGGCCATCGGCCGCCCGACCAGGTCCTGGACCGTCGCGGCGACCGCGCGGGCATACTGGGCGGTCAGGTACTGCTGGATGACGACGTTCGGCACGCCGACGACGAGCCGCGATTCGTCACCGCCCATCAGCTCGGTCTGGCGGAACCAGATGCTGAAGCGCTCCTGTCCGAGGCGCTCCTTGATCCCCTGCTGGACGGCGCGCCAGAACTCCTCGCAGGAGGTATACTCGGTGGCCGCCCGGAGGAACGCCAGGAGGGGGTCCGCCACTGCGTGTGCCGCGTCGGTGAACTCGATCCGGGCGCTGGTTTCAGGCTGTGCGGACACGCAACTCCTCCGAGACGACCCTCAGGTCGCTTCCAGAAACGTCCGTATGTCCTACCGGGGAATCAGGAACGACGGATGGAAACGGGCGTTGCGGGACAGGAGGCGGCTGCAAGACAGACGCACACGGCGGGGCCCTGCTTGAATCGGGGCGACCCGCCTGCACCGGGGAGAGAACGCACTCGTCTGTCCGACCGAACTCTGCTGCTCATAGGCTCCCGGCTGCCGCTCATTGGCTGTTGTCCCGTCCCTCCGACCATGCGCCCAACGGAGGAGATGTTAGGCGATACTCGCCGGCGGCGCAACCCGTTCGTGCCCGACCGGCGACCGGCCGCCCCCCTCCCGACGGCGATAAGTCACAGGCAGCAAACGAATTCTGTGAAGCCGGATATTCTTCCCGCGCGTCGCCGTTTTCCGGCCGGGGCGCGGCAGCGGGAGGCGGACACCCGCCCGGCCTCCGGCCGCGTGCGCCCGTTGCGCGTTGCGGGCAAAGGACTTACGGGAGCGCGACGGCAAGGGCGGGCGGCGCCACCCGCGCGGCCCCGTGCAAACGCCTCCAGACGCCCTCTCCGGGCCGTTCCGCGAACGGGCCGATTCCGTAGCACGGCCGCCGCGTCGCGTGTTACGCGAAACAGGGCATCGGCCGCCTCGCCGATCAGCCCCTGCCGGTGACCCCAAGGCGTTTGCGCGCCAATGCCTTACGCCCGCAGCCACCGGCCAACCACCGCCCCCCCCCATCCCGCCGAAGGGGCAGAGGTGGCGCCCGACCCGCCGTCTCGGGCGCCCGCAGACGGTCGGTTGCGCCAATTTGCCGCCCAAAGGGCCACCGGCCTTGACACGGCCGGCGGGGTCCGGTATACCAGCCGGAACCATGGGCCGGCAGGTCCGCGGGCCCGCCAACACGGAAACCCCGGGGAATCTGACATGACACTCAGGATCGGCATCGTCGGCGTGGGCGGCATCGGCAACATCCACGCCCGCATCTACACCGAACTGCCCGAGACGACCGTCGTCGCCGTCTGCGACATCATCAAGGAACGCGCCGACAAGGCGGCCGCCGCCTACGGCGCCCGGGCGTTCTACAGCGTGCAGGAGATGCTCGACAGCGGCATCGAGCTGGATGCCTGCAGCATGTGCACGGCCGGCGTCGAGAACGGCGGCGACCACTACGCGCCCACCATGCAACTGCTGGCCGCCGGCCTGCCCGTCCTGGGCGAGAAGCCCATCAGCAACGAGATCGACAAGGCCGAGGAGATGGTCGCCCTGGCCGCCGAGAAGGGCCTGCCCTACGCGGTCAACCTGAACCACCGCTTCACGCCCGCCGCCGAACGCGCGAAGAAGTGGATCGAAGACGGCCGCCTGGGGCAGCTCCACATGATCAACATGCGCATGTGGATCAACAACCCGAACGAGACCTCGCCCTGGTTCCACCTGCGCGCCCTGCACCCGCACTCGATCGACGTCATGCGCTACTTCTGCGGCGACGTCCGGACCGTCCACGCGTTCCTGAGCAAGGGCAAGGGCCGCGCCATCTGGTCCAACGCGCAGATCGGCATGCTGTTCGAGAACGGCGTCATCGGCAACCTGACGGGCAGCTACGACGCCGGCGGCAGCTTCGGGCTGGAGTGCTGCGACGTGAGCGGGTCCGAAGGCCGGTTCGTCATCGAAGACGCGTGTGAACGGCTCTTCTTCCATCCGCGGCGCAGCATCGAGGCGGAGCGCTACGACTACCTGGGCGGCATGCGCGTCTTCGGCGAGACGTTCAAGAGCCGCATCACCTGCTGGGTGAGGCAACTGATCGCGAAGGTGCCCCCGAGCGAGATCGAGGCGAGCGGCGCCGAGGCGCTCAAGGCGCAGCGCGTCATCGAGGCGGCGATCCGTTCCTTCCAGACCGGCCAACGCGTGGACGTCGGCTGAGGGGGGGCCTCCCCCCCCACAGGAGGCTGCGACATGATCCGGCTCGGCGTCAATACCGTCCTGTTCTCCGGATTCCCGCTCGAAACGGCCGTCGACTGCATCGCCCGTGCAGGCTACGACGGCGTGGAGCTGTCGGCCATCGCCGGCATGTGCGAACACCTCGAACTCGACCGCTGGGAGGACCAGGTCGACGCGATCCGCTCCCTGCTGGCCGACCACGGCCTGGCGCCGCTGGCCATGGAGGAGGCCCGCCTGGATGAGGACCGGCTCCGCAAGGCCTTCGGGGCCGCGCAGGCCATCGGCATCCCGGTCGTCAACATCGGACCGGGCGGCAAGAAGGACGTCGAGGAGGACTTCGTGCGGCAGACGGACATGATGGCGAGGATGGCCGACATGGCGCAGGCACACGGCGTTGTGCTCTGCGTGAAGGCGCACGTCGGCGCCTGCATCCACGACACGCCGACAACCCTGCGGGTGATGGACCGGATCGCGTCCCCGCACTTCGGCATCGACATGGACCCGAGCCACATCTACCGGGCCGGAGAGAACCCCGAAGAGGCCCTGCCGCAGGTGCTCAGCCGCGTGCGCCACGTGCACATCCGCGACTGCAAGGGCCGCGGCCCCAGCCCGGGGCCGATCCGCGACCAGGCGTGCGGCCGGGGCGACGTCGACCTGCCCGGCTACTTCCGCGGGATGGTCGCCGGCGGCTACGACGGGCCCGTCGACCTGGAGGTCATCGGTGCGAAGGATGAGGATCTGACCGAACGCACAATCATCGCCGCCGAGAGCTACGGTTACATGAACGCTTGCCTGGAAGCCCTGGGCGCCCGATAGAGGGGAGCGAACATGCAAGCGGTCCGGGTGGGAATCCTGGGGTTCGCCCACGGCCACGTGAGCGCCTACTGCGCGCGCTGGCAGGCCGGCGAGTTCGGCATCCGCGTGGTCGCCGGGTGGGACCATGACGGGCAACGCGCCGCCGGCCCCTGCGAGCGCTTCGGGCTGGAACGCTGCCCCGACCCCGCCGCCCTGCTGGCACGCGCCGACGTCGACGCCGTGGTCATCGGCGCCGAGACGTCCATGCACGCCGACCTGGCCGAGGCCGCCGCGCGCGCCGGCAAGGCCATCGTCCTGCAGAAGCCGATGGCCCTCACGATGGCCGAGGCCGACCGCATCGTGGAGGCCGTCCGCGAGGCGGGGGTGCCCTTCAGCATGGCCTGGCAGATGCGCGCGGACCCGCATAACCTGCGGGTGAAGGCCCTGCTGGCCGACGGGCGCTTCGGCCGGCCGTACATCGTCCGACGCCGCCACTGCCTGTCGACACACCTCTGGCCCGACTTCGCCCGGAGCTGGCACGTCCGGCCGGAGCTGAACCGCGACATCTTCGCCGACGACGCCTCCCACGCCGTCGATTTCATCTACTGGCTCCTGGGGATGCCCGTCAGCGTGTCGGCCGAGATGGGCACGCTGCGCGACCCGGCGGTGGCGAACGACAACGCCATCGCCCTGTTCCGATACGCCGACGGCACCTTCGGCGAGGTCTCGTGCACGTTCGTCGCACCGGCCGGAGAGAACACGGTGGAGGTCGTCTGCGAGAACGGCCTGATCGTCGGCAACTACGGCGACGCCCCGAGCAGCAGCGTGCCGCGCCCCCCCGGCGGCATCCAGTTGAAGTGGTTCCTGACCGGGGACGACGGGTGGACGGTCGGCGACCTGCCCGAGGTCACCTCGCAGGGCGAGCGCATCGCCGGCCTGGCCGCGCCCCTGGCGGAGTTCCTGCACGGACGGCGCCCGCCGGTGGCGACCGCCGAAGAAGGCCGCGACGTGCTGCGCCTCGTCCTGGGCTGCTACGAATCGGCCGAACAGGGGCGCAGGATCGAGTTCACGTGACCTGAGCCGTCCACAGTCTTCATACGGTCCATACCGGTTCGCGCCTCCATGGACAGACAACCCAACCTGCTCCTGATCGTTCTGGACAGCCTGCGGGCCGACCACATGAGCCTGCACGGCTACGGCCGCCTCACGACGCCCCACATCGACCGGTTCGCGGCCGGCGGCGTCGTGCTCGAAGACGTCCTGAGCCCGCACATTCCCACCACGCCGGCCTTCGCCGGGCTGCTGACGGGCCTCGACTGCTTCGGTACGGGCGTCGTCTCGCTGCGGCACAAGGGCGCGATGACGGCCCCGACGCTGGCCGCGCTCCTGCAGGACCGCGGCTACGAGACGACCTGCGTGGGCTTCAAGGACACCGAGCCGTGCGCGCCCGGCTTCGGCCGCTACCTCGACTACGTCGGCTGGGGCGCGTGGGAGGACGGCCGCTGCCCGAAGGCCGAGAACCTGGCCGCCGTCGCCCTGCCCGAACTCCGGCGCCTGGCCGGGAGCGACCGGCCGTTCTTCCTGATGCTCCGCTACCTGGACCCGCACGCCCCCTACCTGCCGCCCGCGCCGTTCGAACGCATGTTCTACGCCGGCGACGAGTGCGACCCCGCCAACACGTCCATGCGGCCGGTGCTCGCCTTCCGCCCCATGCGCGACTTCCAGGCCTCCTGGTTGCCCCCCGGCATCACGGACATCGACTACGTCATCGCCCAGTACGACGGCGCGGTCGCCTACGCGGACGCGTGCCTCCAGGGGCTCTTCGAGGCCGTCTCCGCCCTGGGCCTGGACGAGGACACGCTGGTCGTCCTGACGGCGGACCACGGCGAGACACTCGACGAGCACGACTGCTACTTCGACCACCACGGCCTCTACGAATGCACCCTGCGCGTGCCGCTCGTCTTCCGCATGCCCGGCCGCCTGCCCGCCGGGCGCCGCCTCGCCGGCACGGCCACGCTCCAGGACGTGGCGCCCACCGTCCTGGACCTGCTCGGCATCCGCACCGACGCCGTCTTCGACGGCCGGAGCCTGGCCGACGCCCTGCGGCACGGGCGACTCCGCGCCCGCAGCGAACTCTACCTCACCGAGGCCACCTGGATGCGCAAGCACGCCTGGCGCACGCCCGAGTGGAAGCTGATCCGCGCGCTCGAACCCGACTTCCACTTCAAGCCCGAGGTGGAACTCTACAACCTGCTGACGGACCCGGGCGAGAACGAGAACCTGGCCGGATCGCAGCCCGACGTGGTCGACCTGCTGACCGGCCGCATGCGGTCCTGGATCCGCCGGCGCGAAGGCGAAACCGCGCGGCGCAATCCCATGTTCACCGAGATCCGCTGGCACGACTGCGCGGGCGTCGAAGGCGCCTTCGAGTCGTCCCAGCAGGCCTACGACACCCTGCACATCGGCCCGAAGAAGCCCAGCACGCAGCCGCGCTCGCGCGAAGACGTGCTCAAAGCGCTCGGGTACATGTAGACAGCAGAAGAGACAGAGGAGCAACCATGGCGAAGAAGTCGCCGAACCTGATCCTGATCGGCATCGACAGCCTGCGCGCAGACCACATGAGCCTCTACGGCTATCCGCACCTGACGACCCCCCACATCGACCGGTTCGCCGCCGGAGGCACCACCTTCGAACGGGTCATCAGCCCCCACATCCCCACAACCTCCGGCTACGGCAACATGCTGACCGGCCGCGACGCCTTCGGCACCAACACGGTGGCGCTCCGCCATCAGGGCCCCATGGCCGAGGGCGTGCCCACGCTGGCCGAGGTCCTGCGCGAGCACGGCTACGAGACGACCTGCGTGGGCTTCCCGGGCAATCCCGCCTCGCGCGGCTTCGACAAGTACCTGGACTACGCCGGCTGGGGCAGCCTGGCCGCGGGCCGCAGCCCCAAGGCCGAGAACCTGAACGCCGTCGCCCTGCCGGAACTCCAGCGCCTCGCGGCCGGCCCCGGGCCGTTCTTCCTGTTCATGCGCCACATGGACCCGCACTCGCCCTACCTGCCCCCCCACCCCTTCGAACGCATCTTCTACGCCGGCGACGAGTTCGACCCCGACAACCGGTCCATGGACCCCGTCTTCGCCTTCAAACCCTTCGCCGACTACTTCGCCACCTGGATGCCGCCCGGCGTCACCGACAAGGACTACATCATCGCGCAGTACGACGGCGCGGTCGCCTACATGGACGCCTGCATCCGGAACATCTTCGCACAGGTCAGCGCCCTGGGACTCGATGAGAACACGCTGATCGTCCTCGACAGCGACCACGGCGAGACGCTCTACGACCACGACTGCTACTTCGACCACCACGGCCTCTACGAGTGCACCCTGCGCGTGCCGCTGGTCTTCCGCATGCCGGGGCGCGTGCCGGCCGGCCTGCGCCTGAGCGGCTACGCCACGCTCATGGACGTTACGCCGACGATCCTGGACATCCTGGGCATCCCCACGGACCTGCCGTTCGACGGCCAGAGCCTCCTCCCGGAGATGCAGGGCACGCCGCGCCGACCGACCGTCGAGTCGTACCTGACCGAGGCGACCTGGATGCGCAAGCACGGCTGGCGCACGCCGGAGTGGAAGCTCATCCGCGCCCTCGAGCCGGACTTCCACTTCAAGCCCGAGATCGAGCTCTACAACCTGATCGAAGACCCCGGCGAATCCCGCAACCTGGCCCCGGACGAGCCGGAGGTCGTCGAGTTCCTCCAGAACCGCATGAGCGCCTGGATCGCCCGCCGCGAGAAGGAAACCGGCCGGACGAACCCCATGCTCACCAACCCCCGGTGGCACGGCTGCAAGGGCGTGACGGGGCCGTTCCAATCCTCCCAACAGGCCTACGACTCGCTGCACATCGGCGACGTCGGCACGGCCGCGCGCCTGCAGGCCCGGGAAGCGACGAAGGAGTAGAGACCATGTTGCGCACCTGCGTGATCGGCCTGGGCCCGATCGGGAACCGCCACGCCGACATCCACAAGGCCGATGAACTCTGCGAGCTGGTCGGCGTCTGCGACCTGCGCCGCGACCGCGCGGACGCCGCCGCCGCCCGCCTGGGCGTGCCCGCCTTCTACGACGCGCCCGCCATGCTGGCCGACCTCCGGCCGGACGTTGTCAGCGTCGCCACCGGCGGATACGAGTACGGCAGCGAGCACTACACGCCCACCATGCAGGCCCTCGAGGCCGGGTGCCACGTCCTGTGCGAGAAGCCGATCTCCAACGAGATCGCGCCGGCCGAGGAGATGGTGGCCGCCGCCCGCGCACGGAACCTCTGCTTCGGCATCAACCTGAACCACCGGTTCACGCCCGCCGCCCGGCTGGCGAAGTCGTGGGTCGAACAGGGCCGGCTCGGCCACCTGCTGTTCGTGAACATGGCCATGTGGATCATGAACCCCACCGAGAGTTCGCCCTACTTCCAGCTCAAGGCCCTCCACCCGCACACGGTCGACGTGATGCGCTACTTCTGCGGCGACATCGAGGCCGTGCAGTGCTTCGCCACAAAGGCCCCCGGCCGCGCGATCTGGTCCACGGCCCACTTCAATATGCGCTTCGTCAACGGCGCCGTCGGCGGCCTGACCGGCAGCTACGACATCGAACGCGGCCACCCCATGGAACGCTGCGAGGTGGCCGGCACGAAGGGTCGGTTCGTCCTGGACGACATGTGGCGGGAAGCCACCCTCTACCCCGCCGGCAACCCCGAGAAGACCGTGTACACCAACCCGGTCTTCGGCGGGATGCGCGACTTCACCGATACGTTCATCAACCGCATCCACACCTTCATGCAGCAGGTGGCGGACGGCGTCGCCCCCGAACACATCGACGGCTCGGGCGCCGACGGCCTGGCCGCACAGAAGGTGCTGGCCGCCGCCATCGAGTCGCTCGAGACCGGCACGGTTGTGAAGGTCCGGTGAACTGACTGCGCGAGGCCGTGCAGACACCGCCGCGCCTGACGCGCGTACGGACAGACACGGACAGACACGGACACACGGACGAACACGGACGAACACGGACGGACACGGACGGACACGGACCGGCACGGGCGGCCACTGCCGGAGATGAATTCCGTTTACCCCGGGCCCGCCGGGCATTACACTACCTCCAGTCGGACGGTCGGTCCCTCAGCGATGGAGGTGGGCAGATGGCGGCATGGCGCAGTGCAGCGCGGGGTGCAGGACTGGCGGTGGTCGCGATCAGCGCGCTCGTCTGTGTCGCGGCCGGCGGCCGCGCCGAACGGGGCGCACACCAGAGGCCGGACCCCGGGCCCCCCATCGTGATTCCGCCGCAGGCCGGGCTCCACCCCGGCGGCGGCCCGCAGCACGACCGCGGCGATCTGCTGACGCTTCTGGCGGGGCCGGTCGGCGCGGCCGTGTTCGGTCCCGGCGCCTCGGGCATCTTCGACCCGGGCGGCTGGGGCCTGTTCGAGACGCCCGGCCCGCATCCGGCGGGCGGCCCGGGCACTCACGGCGGCGCCGGCGCGGGGCCATCGCACATTCCCGGCACCGCCGGGGCCGCGGGCGTCCCGCTTCCGCCGGGGCTCAGGCCGGGGGGCCCGAACGCGAAGGAGCCCGACAAGCTGGACATCTCCGACGTGCAGGCATGGGGCATCGTCCCCCTGCTGGCCGCGGGCGAGGCCGCCCTGTCGGCCAAGGCCGATGGCGGCGTCATGTCGGTGGAGATCAAGGGCAAGAACCGCCGGGCAGTGGAGACGATCCAGCGCCTCATCCCCGCCGGCCGGCCCGGCGGAGCGCGGGAACCGAGGGAGCCTCACCTCATCGAAGCCCAGCGCGACGGGGTGGTCCTGCGCATGGACGTGCCGCACCCGGGTTCGGACAGGATGAAGGAGGCCGTGAAGCTCCAGGTCAAGGCCGTCGAGAACCTGTCGGAGGCCATGGCGGCGGCGCGAGAGATGCGCGGCATCCTGCGTTCGGGCCGCCTGCGGACCCACTGGGAACGGCACGAGAAGGGCGCCGCGCTCGTCTTCGAGGGACCGAAGGAGTTGCGCAAGGCCGCCGAAACGGTGGAGTCGTTCTTCAAGTTCCTCGAGAACAGGGGCGATGACCTGGCGGCGGCGCGCCGGGAGACGGCCCCCTACTTCCGCCCCGGGCCACACGGGTGGGGACAGGGCCCCGGGGGGCCGGGCGGTCCGCACGGCAGGTAGCGTGGAGCGTCCTCGCCGGGGGGGGCACGGGCGCCCTCCCCCAATGGGTCGCCCCGGGCGTCCCTGCCCGAGGACGGGCACGACGGAGCGTGCCCCTCCCGCGGCGTGGCGGCGGCCCCCCGCCGGGGCGGCGTGCCCTGCAGGGCGCATGCCTCCGGCGCCGGCTACTCCGGCTCGGTCGGCCGGCCGGCGGTATCCAGCAGCCAGCGCGGGCGGCGGATGAACTCGCCGTTGCGCAGGCGTTCCTCGACCAGCCCGTGCTTCTCCATGTAGTTGAAGCAGCTCCGCATGCAGCCGCGCGAGCCCTCGACGGCGTAGCTGCCGCCGACGCCCCACTTGTGGATGTAGGCGTGTCCTTCGATCAGGTATCCGGACGGGAACTCCGCCGACCGCCGCCAGTCGCGCAGCGACATCGGCCAGCAGAACTTGTAGGCCCCCTCTTCGGACACGTTCTGCGCCATGACGTCGAACCGGTAGCCCGGCATCGACTTGGGGATGAAGGGCGAGACGCGCGGGTCGCCGCCGTGGAAGATGAGCGTGCACTTGCCCATGTCCACGTCGCCCCAGCGGTAGGTCTTGTCCTCGATCGTGATCTCGACGAATTTGCCTTCCTTGATATGCGGGATCGCGCCGGGGCAGCCCTTCACGCACGACATGTCCAGCCTGCAGATACTGTTCGGCTCGATCAGCGGGTCGGGCTCCAGTTCCAGGTCGGTGAAGATCGCGGCCAGCCGCTGTCGCGGGCCGAACCGCTTCGTCAGGAACACCTTCGACCAGCCCATCTCGCCGACGCCCGCCGCCACTCCGGCGATGCGGATGGATATCTGCACGTCCGACTGCACGTCGTCGCGCAGCTTCCGGTCCCTGGGGTCGGCCTCGCGCGGCACCCCCGGGTAGTAGGGCACGGCCTCGTAGCCGTGGTCCTCGATGAAGCAGGCCGTCTCGTACAGCGGAAGCGGGATAAAGAGCGTGTTCAGGAGCCCGTGGTAGTCGAAGTAGGTGTAGTTGGGCCAGTAGGTGCCCTCCTCGATGCCGCGCCAGCCGCCGCGCACGATCTGGCGCCCGACGACGATGACGGACTTCGTCTCGGGGTAGATGCTGGCCGGATGCATCCGCTTCGGGGCGTTCTCGAACCGCTCGATGTTCGCCACGCCGAACAGCTCGAGCCCGCGCGAGAGCGCGAACTCGCGGATCGCGTCCTTGGTGATGGTTCCTGCGCCCATGGTTGCGTCCTCCCGTTCAGCGGACCCTGAAGAGATCGGTCTCGGACCGGACCAGCCAGGGCTCCCGCTTGCGGAACGGCTCGCTGAGCGCGCGCGAGACGCGGCCCGTGCGCTCCAGGAAGTCCACGCAGCTCCGCATGCAATAGGCCGCCAGGCGGTCCGGCCGGCCGGCCGGGTGCGACGGGTTCCCCCGGGCGCCGTTCCTGCAGCCGGCGCACAGGGACCAGTCGACCTCGGCGACCGTCATGCGCTTGCCGGCGATCACGCGTTCCGTCTCCTCACCGAACGCGCCCAGCGGACAGTGTCCGCGGCATTCGTCGCTGCGCGGGCAGACGGGCGCCTCCAGGATCGGGTCCGGCTCGATCGGGGCGTCGGTCAGGATCATCTGGATGCGCTGGCGCGGGCCGAACTCCGGGGTGAGCAGCACGCGGCAGTAGCCGATCTCGCCCACGCCCGCCCGCACGGCGGCGTCGTCGAGGTCCAGCATCACGTTCGGCGCCGGCTTGCCCTCGGCGACCGAGACGCCCATCGGCGGCACCTCGGGGGGCAGGTTGGCCAGCGGCACGGCCTCCCAGCCGTCACTCTCGAGCGCCTCGGCAATCTGGAACGTCAGCATGGGCAGGAAGCGGTTCTCCAGCCACTCCGCGCCGTAGAGCGTGTAGTTCAGGAAGTTGGTCCCTTCCTCGGCGCCGCGCAACGCGCCCCGCGGGATGCGGCGGCCCAGCACGATGACCGACTGCGCCTCCGGGAAGATCGCGCGCGGGTGCTTCGCCTCGGGCAGCTCATCGAACCGGTCGATGCCGGCCACGCCGATCACGTCCGCGCCCGCCTGGCGAGCGAACGCCATGAACCCGTCCCTATCGAACATCGCTCTTCTCCTCACGGTGGATCCTGTGCGCCGGACAGACGCGCAGGCACTCCTCCGCCACGTTCAGATGGCGCTTCTGCGCGCCCCAGTCCACGTCGCACACGGCCTCGGCAACGGCCTGCGCGGTGCGCGACTCCGGCACGGGCACGTCGACGTCCAGGCCCATGTAGGCGGGTCCCTCGCGGCCGCTCAGGCAGTAGCGTTTCGCCCAGTCGCAGGCGAACCCGTCGACGGCCCCCAGATCGAAGTCCACGCCCTCCAGGGTGACGGTCCGCCCGTGGCCGTTCAGCGCGCACGTCGGGCAGGCCGACACGCACGGGTGTTCGCACCGCGCGCAGGCCGGCTGCGTCCGCAGGAGCGGGTCGCCCGGCAGCGGGCAATCGGTCACGATGGCCACAAAGCGCTGCCGCACGCCGTGCTGCGGGGTGATGGGATGGCCGTGCACGCCCACGTAGGCCAGCCCGGCCAGCAGGGCCGCGTCGGCGTTGGCCCGCATGTCGGGCAGGAGCCCGCGCGAACTGCGCACCTTCGACGCCCGGCCGGTCAGGTCATTGGCGATCGTGGCGCGCCAGCCCGACCGCTCCAGCCGGCGCACGACGTGAAACGCGACGTCGCCCAGCAGGTTCAGCGTCTCGAACTGCGCGAAGGCGAACGGGCCGATCGTCTCGGCCGGCGTGACCTTGGCCGTGTCCAGCGCGGCGTCCGGGAACCGCATCCCGAGCACGATGACCGAACGCGCGCCCGGCAGCCAGTCCTCGGGGCCGAGCAGGCGGCCGCCTTCGGTGACCACCTCCGGGAAGAACGGCCCGGGCCCCGGGTTGGCGTCCCGTACGGCCTGGCGCGGTGCGGGGTCCCCGACGGCGCGGCGGAACTCGGAGAAGCGTTCGGCGGAGAAGAACCCGACCAGGTCGGCGCCCCGTTCGAGGCAGAACGCACGCAGGTCGTCCGCCGAAGGCGGCTCCTGCGGCCCCGCGTGCACCTGGGCCGCCGGAAGCTGTGCGCTCGTGAGCACCGTCATGTATCGGTATCCCGGCTTCGGGACGCCGAGGGCGCGCGCGGACTGCACGTCGTTCATGCGCGTGTGGCAGATGGCGGAGTGCCCGTTCACGTCCAGGTAGTGCGCAACCTCCCAGGCGGTGTAGTCCATGCGGCGGGGCAGGTTGGCGTCGTTGCGGGTCGCGCCGGCGCCGGGCGACCGCCAGCCCAGCACGACGACCGAGGCGGCGTCGGGCAGGTGCAGCGCCGGCCGCTGGCCGGTCGCCGCCTCCACCGTCCCGGCCGTCCCGACGGCCAGCGCGTCCACGCCGCCGGCCTCGGCGATCGCGCGGATGCCCTCCACGAGTTCCGCACCGCTCAGTGCGGACGGCTCCTTCTTGCGCCGCGGCGCGCGGCAGTAGTCGGCATCGTACACGCGGCGTGCGGGCGTCATGCAGAACTTCAGGCAACTGCCCTCTTCGCCGCCGGCGGTGCCGTACTTCTCCAGGTAGGTCAGGAGCACCTCTTCGTTGACGACCTCGGGGATCTCGTGGGCGAGGTCCAACCCGAAGTTCTCGGCCCAGGCGCAGCGCCACTTGTTCGTGTCGGGGAAGCGGAAGGTCCGCCCGCCGATCTCGATTTCGTTGATCCCCCGGACCTCCTTGCGGAAGGCGTCGGTCGGGCAGTTCCTGACGCACTCCATGCACTTGTCGCAGAGCGGCGGGCCGTCGTACATCGGCGTCGGGGCCAACTCGGCATCGGTGATGACGCTCACGACGCGCTGCCGGGGTCCGTAATCGGCGGTCATGAACAGGCCGTTCCAGCCGATCTCGCCCAGGCCGGCGGCCACGGCGGCGTAGCGGTGCGCGAGGTCCGGCGCGAAGTCGAGCTTGAAGTCCTTGTAGCCCGTGTAGCGCCAGATGTTGCTGGACACGATGGGCAGCGCGCGCACGCCCTGCGCCTCCAGGAAGCGGGCGAGCCGGAACGAGAGGTCGTCCAGCTTCGGGTTCATCACGCGCCACTGCACGAGATACGCCCCCTCCGGCTGCGGACGCGGCTCGGCGCCCAGCTCCACCGAGGCGTCCGTGTGGTGCAGTCCCATCACGACCACGCTGCGCGCGCCGGGCATGAGGCCCTGAGGGCTCATGCGCAGGGGCGCGCCCGCGAAGCGTTCGACCGGGGCGATGCCCACCTGGTCGGCGCCCAGACGCCGGGCCTCCTCAACGATGCGTTCGGTCAGCGTCACGTCTCTGCTCCTCGAGTTGCCTGCTGATGGCTGCGGCCGCCTCGGCGACGCCCGCCAGCACCCGCGTCCTGTGTTCGCCCTGGAAGCGCGCGCGCGGCAGGAACAGCCCGAGCGCGGCCACCACCTCCCGCCCGTCGCGCACGGGGCACGCGATGCCCGCCGGGTCGCCTTCGGTAATCGCCCGCCCGGCCCGCCGCAGGGCCGCCAGGCGGCTCAGCAGGTGCGCCTCGGTGCCCGCCTCCGGCCAGTGCCGCGCTCCCGGCAGGCCGTTCACCGCCAGGAACGCGCGCAACTCGGCCTCCGGCAGATGCGCCAGCAGCAGCCGCCCGGTGGCGGTGCGGTAGACGTCCTGCTGCGCCAGAAAACCCTCGCGGATACGGAACGACTCGTTGCCGTCCACCTGGCAGAGCGTCGTGCGCCGGCCGCCGCCCATGGCGGCCAGCAGCACGCTCTCGCGCACGCGCCCGGCCAGCTCGGCCATCGGACGCATGGCCGCCTCGACCAGGCCGCGGCGATACGGCCCCTTGCGCGTCAGGTGATAGGCCATCGGCCCGAGCGTGTAGCCGCCCTTGTAGTCGGCCTGGTCCAGGTAGCCAAGCTCCAGGAGCGTCTGGAGGATGTTGGCGCAGGTGCTGAGCTTCAGCCCCAGCCGCCCGGCGACCTCGGACAGCGACGTGGGCCGCTCCGGATCCTCGGACACCGCTTCCAGAACCGCCATTGCCCGCTGGATTGACTGGATCATCGCATTTCCATAATGTGGAAACGATTTCCTTATTAGTGTAATGCCCCGCCCCGGCCGTGTCAAGCACCAAGTGCACCGGCCCGTGTTCGTCCGTGCCGGTCCGTGTGCGTCCGTGTCGGTCCGTGTTCGTCCGTGCCGGGGCGCGTCGCTTGCGGCCGCCGCGCCCATGAGGTCTAATGGAGGCCTGAGTGAACGCTCGCCCCCCTGACGGCCGCCGAGCCCGACGCGCCGGGTGGTGACGTTCATGCGCATCCGATTATGCCGTACCCGCTGGAGAAGACGCCGTTGGCCCTGACGGACAAATCCGCCCTCGTGTTTCTGGCCCGCATCGGTGCGCCCGTCGTCTACGTCGTCCGGGAAATGGGCAACATGGGTGTGTTCATGGGCCGGACGCTGGCGACGGCCAGTGTCCCGCCGTTCAAGTTCGGGCTGCTGATGAAGCGGGTCCAGTTCTTCGGCTTCCAGTCGCTCGTCATCATCCTGCTCACGGGCCTGTTCACCGGCATGGTGCTGGGCTACCAGGGTTACTATACGCTGGCGCAGGTCGGCTCCACGGCCCTTCTGGGGCCGATGGTGGCCCTGGCCCTGCTGCGCGAGCTGGGGCCGGTGATCGGCGCCCTGATGGTCACGGCCCGCGCGGGGTCGGCCGTCACCGCCGAGATCGGCATCATGCGCATCAACGAGGAGATCGACGCGCTGGAGCTGATGGGCCTGAGCCCCTTCCGCTACCTGGTGGCGCCCGTGCTGCTGGCGGCGGTCGTCTGCATGCCGCTGCTGACGGCCGTCTTCAACGCCATCGGCATCGTCGGCGGCTACGTGGTCGGCGTGCGCTTCCTCGGCATCGGGGCGGGCACGTACTTCGGCGAGATGATGGACTACGTGGACATGGAGGACATCGCCGCGATGCTCTACAAGTCGCTGGCCTTTGGGGCGCTGATCGCCTGGGTGTCGTGCTGGAAGGGCAGCCGCGCGGGCTACGGTGCCGAGGGCGTCAGCAGGGCGACGACCCAGTCGGTGGTCCTCTCGTCGGTCCTGATCCTCGTGTTCGACTACTTCCTGACATCGATCCTGTTCTGAGGGCCGGGATGATCTCCGCCATCGACCTGCACAAGTCGTTCGACGGCACCGAGGTGCTCAAGGGCGCCTCGCTGGAGATCCGGTCCGGCGAGGCCGTGGCCCTCATCGGCCCGAGCGGCGAAGGCAAGAGCGTGTTCCTGAAGCACCTGGCCGGGCTGATGCGGCCGGACAGCGGGCGCGTGCTGGTCGACGGGCACGACCTGGCCCACACGCACGGACGCAGGTTGGAGAAGCTCAGGAGCCGGTTCGGCTTCGTCTTCCAGGGCGGCGCGCTCTTCCAGTCCATGACCGTCTACGACAACGTCGCCTTCCCCCTGCGCGAGAAGACGCGCCTGAGCGCGCGGGAGATCCGCGAACGCGTGATGCAGGAGCTGGAGAACGTGGGCCTGCACGAGTCCGAGGACAAGTTCCCGGCCCAGATCAGCGGCGGTATGGTCAAGCGGGCCGCCCTGGCCAGGGCGCTGGTGCAGTCGCCGGAGATCGTCCTGTTCGACGAACCCACCACGGGCCTGGACCCCCGCATCGCCCGCTCGATCGGCCGCCTGATCCACTCCTGCCACAAGCGCCTCGGCCTGACGGCCGTGATCGTGTCCCACGACATCCCCTACGTGTTCCGGATCGTGGACAGGATCGCGCTGCTCGACGACGGACGGTTCGTCTTCGCCGGCACCCCGGAGGAACTGGACGCGTGCGACGATCCGCGGGTACGCGCGTTCGTGGACGTCGAGGCCGAAGACGAGGCGGTTCCGTCCGGCGCGCGTGGCCGGGACGGGTAGGGACAAAGGACGGGTGTTCGCCTACTGACTGGAGGACGCACACAACGATGAAGGCCTTCCACGTGGAGATGACCGTCGGAGCGTTCATGGTACTGGGCATCCTGTGCCTCGGGTACCTGTCCGTCCGCCTCGGCGGACTGGAGCTATGGGGACGCGACTACCAGCAGGTCGACGCCGTCTTCAGCAACGTCGGAGGCCTGCGGGCCGGAGCGCCGGTGATGGTCGCCGGCGTCACGGTCGGCCGCATCGGGTCCATCACGCTCGAGGAGTACGCGGCCCGCGTGGTGCTGGAAGTCCGCAGCGACCTGGAACTCCAGGAGGACGCCATCGCGTCCATCAAGACCCAGGGCCTCATCGGCGAGAAGTTCGTCGAGATCAGCCCGGGCGGATCGGAGGAACTCATCCCGCCGGGCGGCCGCATCGCCCAGACCGAACCGGCGTTCGACTGGGAGTCCCTGATCGGCAAATACGCGTTCGGCGATATCTGACCAAGAGGAACGGAGGAGCCTTCAGATGTGTGAGCGGATCGCCCCATTGCTGCTTCTGTTCGGTCTGACGCTCTGCATGGCCGGCCGGGCCGCCCTGGCCGCCGAGCCCCCGGAGGACGCCGCGCCGAGCCCCGTCGAGTTCGCCCGCGTAGCCACCCAGAGCCTGTTCGACATCCTTCGCGACCCCGACCTGCAGGGCGACATCAACGCGGAGGCCCGCTACCAGGCGGTGCGCAAGGACTCCGACAAGAACTTCGACTGGACCGAGATGGCCCGGCGCTCCCTGGCGCGCCACTGGAACCGCCGGTCGACGCAGGAGCGCGAGGAGTTCACCAGGCTGTTCAGCCACCTGATCGCGAACACCTACCTGACCACCATCGAGCGCAACCTCGACGCCGAGATCCGCTACGAACAGGAGGACGTCAAGGAACGCTCCGCCACGGTCCGCACCCTGGCTGTCACCCGCGACCGCACGGAGGTGCCCATCGTCTACTGGCTGCGCAGCGCCGACGTCCCCCGCGACCCGCCCGAGACGGGAACCCGCCCGAGCTGGCTCGTCTACGACGTTCAGATCGAGGGCGTCAGCATGGTGTCCAACTACCGGTCACAGTTCAACAACATCATCGTCGGCTCCTCCTACGAGCGGCTGCTCGAACGCCTGAAGGAGCGTGTGGCCGAGGCCGACCGCAAGCGCGCCGAACTCGTGGCAGCCGCACGGAAGGCGCAGGAGGAGGCTCAATGAAGACCCGACTCCCCGTCGTCATGGCCCTGATGCTGGTCGCCGTCGGCTGCGCCGCCACGCGCCCGGCGGACACCGCCGGACAGAACCCCGCGGTCGCCGCACCCGGGGCGGCCGCCGGCGAGGTGGAGTCCGAGGAACTGCCCTGGCCGGACGAGTTCGACGACGGCCCCGAGATACGGGACCCCATCGAGCCGGTCAACCGCGCGTTCTTCGGCCTCAACGACAAGCTCTACTTCTGGGTCCTCAAGCCCGTCGCCGAAGGCTGGGCCGCCGTCAGCCCCCGGCCCGTGCGCGTGGGGCTCCGCAACGCCTTCGACAACCTCGGCGTCGTCGGCCGGGCGTTCAACTGCGCCGCCCAGGGCGATCTGAAGGGGACCGCCACCGAGGCCGCACGCTTCGGCCTCAACTCGACCGTCGGGGTGCTGGGCGTCTGGGATCCCGCCCTCAGGTGGTTCGACCTGAAGCCCCGCAAGGAAGACTTCGGACAGACCCTCGGGCACTACGGCATCGGGCCCGGCATCCATCTGACCCTGCCCGTCATGGGCCCGTCCTGCCTGCGCGACGCCATCGGCTCGATACCCGAGGCCCTCATGAATCCCCTGACCTACGTGGCCGGAGTCAGCGCCGTCCAGCGCATCAACGACCGGTCGCTCGGCGTCTGGGCCTACGAGGACCTGAAGGAGAACGCACTCGATCCCTACATCGCCGTCATGAGCGCCTACTACCAGCAGCGGCAGCACCTGGTCGATGAGAACGCCGCCCCCTGACGGGCCGCAATGGATAGCAGCCCCGGGCGTCCTCGCCCGGGGCCCGGAGCCGGGGGGGGCGGGGCCTGGGGGCAGGTGGCGGGCCGCCGCGCCGCCGTGCGCGTTCGTGCGTGTGCACGCCGTGGGGGCCCCAGCAACCGCACCGCAGAAATCGCCGGAAGCATGCTGCTTTTGCCCCTCGAGAAGCAGTAGAATACCCTGAGTGGACCCGGACACCCCGGTCCACGGCGTGCCGTTCCCCAGAGATCACAACCGGTAGATCCCGATCCATGGGAGACCTCAGGATGAATAAGTCGTTCTGCCTTTCGTGCGAGAAGCTGGTGCCCACTGAACGCGTGGACCGCGACGGCAAGGTCTACCTTGTCAAGCACTGCCCCGACTGCGGCGACACCGAGACGATGATCTCGAACCGTGCCGACCGCTGCAACGCGAAGCGGGAACTGGACTTCGACTACGACTACCACGGCTGCGCCATCCAGTGCCGGCAGTGCAACCTCGGCAAGGCGCCGACCTACGCGTTCATCAACCTGACGAACAGCTGCAACAGCAACTGCCCGATCTGCCTGGACAACGTGCCCGCCATGGGCTTCCGGTATGAGCCGCCGCTGGAGTACTTCGACAGCCTGTTCCGCCAGCTCTCCGAGATGGAAGAGCCGCCGACCATCGCCCTGTTCGGCGGCGAGCCGACCGTCCGCAAGGACCTGATGGACATCGTGAAGCTCTCGAAGTCCTACAAGCTGACGACCCGCATCTTCACCAACGGACAGAAGTTGGCCGATGAGGAGTACACGGCCGAACTCATCAAGAACCGCGCCATCATCATGATGTCATACGACGGGTCGAACCCCGAGACCTACACGCAGTTGCGCGGCACCCCGAAGGTGATGGAGCTGAAGCAGAAGGCCATCGAGAACATCGCCAGGACGCGGCGCGCCAAGGCCATCATGGTCTCGGTCATCGCGCACGGACTCAACGACCACCTGGTCCCCGAACTGCTCGACCTCTGCCATCGGCACCGCCACGCCTTCCGCTGCATCTACCTGATGCCGCTCGCCCACATGTGGAAGGAGTCGGAGTGGGACTACTCGCCCAACCGCATGACGACCGAAGACGCAGAAGCCCTGGTCAATGACGCCTACCCGGAGTACGACATCCAGTTCATCCCCGCCGGGCTGCTCTCCCAGTTCCGCCACCTGACGGGCCTGATCGACAAAGCCTCGTCGATCTACGGCGGAGCGCACCCCAACTGCGAGAGCGTCTACCTCCTGGTCTCGAACGGCGAACGCTGGGTCCCCATCGACCACTACCTGCGCGGCAACCTGCACGACATCGCGCGGCACGCGATCCGGCTGGAGAAGCAGTTCGCCGCCCGCGAGGAACGCTGGCAGCACTCCGCACTGGGCAAGCTGCTCGGATGGCTGCACCTGCGTCGGTTCGCGCTGCGCACCATCGCCTTGCCGCAGCTGTTCTTCCTGATCGCCCGCCGGGTACGATTCGGACGCCTGTTCAAGGGCTGGGGCCCCGTGAAGCTCTACAACATCGTCATGGCGGGCTTCGAGAAGCTGTTCGGGAAGAAGACCCGCACGATCCGCGAGCACCGCACCCACTGGCAGGACACCTTCCAGGTCATCATCCTCCCCCTGGAGGACAACCACGTCCTGGAAACCGAGCGCCTGGAACGCTGCCCCACCGTGCACGCCTATCTGGACCCGCAGACCGGGGAACTCAAGTACATCCCCGTCTGCGCCTGGCGCCTGCACAACGGCCCGATCCTGCGCGAACTCGCGGAACGGTATCCCGTCGGGCAGCCCGCCTGAGCACGCGCGCGTGCACGGGCACACGAACGGCGCAGTCGCGCGCAGCGCGGCCCGGCCAATGCGCGGCCCCGGGCGTGCCCGCCCAGCGGCGTGACGAGTACATGCGCGTCCGGCGGCGCTGTCCGTGTGTCCGTGTGTGGCGCAGGTCCCGCCTCGGCGGCAGGGTCAGGCGTCCGCCCCCCGGCCCACAAGGCTCCGCGCGTACTGCAGCTTTCCGCTGGGTGCGGGCGGGAGCCGATCGACGAGGACCACGCCGAACTCCACCTCAGGCCCCAACAACGTCGCCGTCCGGCGCTCCAATCCCCGCACGGCGTCCGGCGACGGCCGGCCCCGGGGAACCGCGTAGAGCACGATCCGGTCGCGCCGCTCCTGCACGATCTGGTGCGACCAGATCCAGTCCGTCGTCTCCAGCAGCACCCGCGCGATGTCGTAGGGATGCAGCAGCCGCCCGTCCGGCAGCAGGAACTGGTCCAGCAGGCGCCCCTGGACATCGCCGATGGTCGAATACGGCAGGCCGCAGGCACACACGTCCGCGCCCTTCGTGACGACGTCGCCGAGGCGGTAGCGGATGAAGGGCATGCTGTACGAGTGGAGGCCCGTGACCACGACCTCGCCCCGCTCCCCTTCGGCCGCCGGACGGCCGTCCTTGAGCACCTCGAGGATCACGGTGTCGTCCATCGTGTGCATGGCGCCCGTCTGCGGGCATTCCCACGCGATCAGCCTCATCTCCTCGCTCGCGTAGCAGTTGTAGACCTGGGCGCCGAACGCCTGCCGGATGGCCCTCCGGGCCGCATCCGTGATCACCTCCCCGCCCACGCAGATGACGCGCGGGCGGATCCGCCGCAGGTCCTCCGGCCCGGCCGCCTCGGCCACGCGCAGGAGCACGCCCGGGTAGGCCGCCAGGATGTCCGGACGGAAATGGCGCAGCGCCGCCACCAGCTCCCCCGCCGGCCAGCACATGTCAATGTTCAGCTTGGGGAACGCACCGAGCGCGTTGCGGAGGACGTCCGAAAGCGCGTTGGAGTACAACACGTGGGAGCGCATGTACTGCAGCACGGCCATACGGTCGCGGGGCCGGCGCCCGTAGCGGAGGAACGGCCGGAACCAGGAGAGCATCAGCAGGCTGAGTTCGAACCGTGACGAGTAGACCGTGAACGGCTCCCCCAGTGTGCCGCTCGTGCGGATGGTAACCAGCCGCTCCGGGTCCAGCCCCCGGGCCAACGTCTCCCGCACCGGCGCGGCGCGCAGCTCGTCCTTGGTCACCACCGGCAGGGCCGGCAGGTCGGCCGCCGTGCGGATGTCCTCCGGCCGTACCCCGGCCCGGTCGAACGCCTCACGGTAGAAGGGAACCCGGCGGTAGGCATGCGCCAGAAGCCTCCGGAGCGCGCCGCTCTGACTGCGCAGTACCTGCGCCCGCGAGCGGTAAGGAACGATGAACCGGCAGGCAGCCAGACTGGTCCTCCACCGTCCCATCCGCGGGCCTTCGGTCCGATGGCATCGGCCCGGCGCGCGCTCCAGCACACGCCGGACTGCATCCGCGCCCGATCATACGCGCTCCGCGCCTCAGGAGCAAGCAGCATCCGGTTTCGCTGGCTTTGCGTTGCCGTTCGTTTATAATGTTAATGAGCTTGAACATATGGAGGCCTTTCCCTATGCCGGACGACACGCGGGACGCCGGACGGCCCTCGCTCACAGGCGCCCCCTCACCGACTGAGAGCGGCTTCTTCGGCCGCATGAACGACCCGTGCGGCTCCGCCCACGTGCGCGGGGCCTGCGGCGACGAGATGGAGGTCTACCTCAGCATCCGCGACGGCGTCATCACCGAGGCGAAATACTACACCGAGGGGTGCGAGGACACGCACCGCTACGGCCACGCCGTCGCCTCGGCCGCACAGGGCCGGCCGCTTCCGGACGCGCTGACCATCAGCCCGCGACAGATCATGGACGCGGACCCCCTTCTGACCGAGGGCAGCCGTCACTGCGCCATCCTGGCGGTCATCACGTTCTACCGCGCGGTCGCCGACTACCTCGTCCAGCCCTGAGGCCGGGCCGCCGGGCGGCCGCCGGCGCACACGCCTCCGCCAGGGACGAAAGGACAGCCCCATGCCTCTGCTGACCAAGCCGGACCAACAGGAACTCGAGCGGAACCGCCTCCGGGCGCACCCCCGCTGCGTTGTATGCACACGCGCTCACCAGAATGGGCTCGGCGTGCGGTTCAGCCTCCGGGACGATGGCGCGGTGGAAGGCCGGTTCGACTGCAAGGTGAACTGCCAGGGCTACTGCGACATCCTGCACGGCGGGGTTGCGGCAGCCCTGCTGGACGGCGCAATGACGAACTGCCTGTTCGCCCACGGCGTCACCGCCGTCACGGCCGAGATGGCCATCCGCTACCACGCCCCGATCCGGGTCGGCCACGAGCTGACAGCCCGCGCGCGCATGTCCGACGCACGCAGGTCGCTCTACAGCGTTCAGGCGGAACTGCTCCAGGAGGGAGAGGTCCGGGCCACGGCCACCGCCACGTTCATGGAGCGCCCTCAGGACACCGCCTGATTGCCCCTGCAATGGGTAGGCACGGCCGTCCCCTGCCGTGCAGGCTCTTGCCGATGGTGCCCCGGCGAGACGCCGCCATCCCCGCAGTCAACGAGCCGACGGCGGGCGGCGGGCGGCGGGGTTCGCAACTCGTCGTGAGTGCGCCTCCGGTGCCATGTCCGCCGCCATATGGCAGCGGACCCCAAAAAGGAAGCCCCGGCGTCCGCGTCATAAGTCTGCGTTCCGCCGGGGCTTACTGGTGGAGGATACGGGGCTCGAACCCGTGGTGGCAAAAAGTGTTGTGACCAACAGGACCGGTCCATATCCCCTACAGAACCAACGCAAAGCCTTGCAGAATCAGACACTTGCGGCAACGGAGCAGCATGGCAGAATGACAGTACCGCAACAGATTGCGAACACAATCCGGGCAATTCGCTGCACTGCAAGTGTGCCCTATTCGTGCCCCGACAGGATCTCCCGCCGGAGTTGGTGCATGTCGTGGAGGCTTGGGCATCACTCCCTGAACCGATCCGAGCTGCAATCCTGACGTTAGTCCGATCGACTGCGGGGGCATGAACGATGGCTGTGAATAGCGGACCCCTATGACGAAATTGACAGAATCGACAGAATGCTCCGGGCTGAAGGCGGCGACGTCTCGCTTCAGATTGCTTGTGATTTGCTCCGTCGCGCGATATAATAGTGCATATGACGAGGCTATAACGGCAGGAAAACGGCATGATCGGCAGCAGACACAGGGACGAACACGGCTTGACGCCCAGGCAGGCGATGGCCGCCGAGCATTACGTCTTGCACGGCAGCATGTCGGCTGCCTACCGGCATGCCTATAGCACCTCCAATATGCAGCCGGCGACGGTCAACCGCAAGGCCATCGATCTGTTCCGAGTCCCCGCCGTTGCCCGCCGAGTTGAGCAGCTCCGTGCCGAGGCCGAGGAGCGGGCTACCATCACGCGGGACGAGGCCCTGGCCCTGCTGGCTGTCATCGCCAGGGGCAAGCAGTCGGCCGTCGCCGTCCGTGCCATCGACCGCCTGGCCAAGATGTGCGGTTGGGACAAGCAGGCCGTTCTGGGCGACGACCGGGTCACCATCAC
>JAAYEJ010000018.1 GCA_012728835.1 Candidatus Brocadiaceae bacterium
GAGGTCCAGCCGGTGCGCCATGGCGAGTTCCTGGATGCGCTCGGCGGACAGGGGTATGGCCAGGTCTCCCTCCTCGGTCAGGCGGCTCAGTTCGGCCGGGTCCAGGATCAGCGGCGTCTCGGCGGGCAGGCCGAGCGTGACCTTGAAGTTGTCCAGCGAGCTTTCGTAGTTCTGCTGGACCCGGACGATGCGATCGCCGGCCTCCAGTTCGCGCTGGCGCACCTGGTCGACCTGGTATCCGGAGAACTCGCCGGCATCGGCCATGGCCTCGGCCCGCTCTCTGAGCAGCATCAGGCTTTCCAGGTTCCGGCGCTCGTTCTCGACCACCTGCGCGTCTTCGAGGACGCGGTAGTAGGCGGCCAGGATGCTGACGAAGAACGTGCGGCGGAACCGCACGAAGCTGCGGATCTGGTAGACGGTGTCGCGTTCGGCCTGGGTGAGTCCCTCGGTCACCGAGATGCCCGCGCCCTGGAGCAGGGGCTGGGTGACGGTGATGCGCAGGGCGGAGGCGGCCGCGCGCTGCGGGTCGCCCTTGACGAACTGGCTGACGCTGGTCGAGAGGGCGGCGGTGATCCGGGCGCCGGTCGACAGGAGCCAGGAGAAGCCGAAGTCGGAGTCGCCGGACACGCGGCGGCTCTCGCCCATGTCGACCTCGTCGTACTGGCCGGCCAGCGCGCCGAAGAACTGGGGTCGGAAGGCATATCGCTGGAGGGTCAGGGAGAGGACCTGGCGGTAGACGTTCTCCTTCTCCGTCTGGTAGCGCCGGCTGTTGAGGGCGGCGACTTCCAGTGCCCTGGCCAGCGACAGGACATAGGGCCGCTCTGCGTTCGAGGGGGGCTCTGCGTCTTCGGTCGCGGGCGGTTCGGCACGCGGGCAGTCGGCCAGCACGTCGTGCACGGCCTGTTCGATGGTGAAGTCCGACACCATGCCGGGCACGATCCGCGACCTGGCCTCGATGATGCCGTACACCTCTTTGTCGGCTGACGTGCGGTAGTAGTTGCGCGAGCAGCCGACCAGGCCCGGGCCTGCCAGGCAGGCCAGGAGCATCCAGGTGGAACATCTGCGGGCGAACTGGGTCATTGTGCTTGCTCGATCCTGATCTCTGCGGTTGGAGCGGCCGGCCGTCGGGAACGGCGGACTTCTCACGTCCCCCCCGTTTCGGAGGGGCTGCTCGCGAGCGGGCGAGCAGTGCCCATTGTGAGACCCCCGGTCTGGAACGTCGGAATGCGGCACATGTCAGGTGGCTTGCCTCGCCGTCTTCTTGCGGGCCTCGGGCCGTGCGAGCAGGCCCTTCTCGAAGAGGTCGATCACGCTTTCGGTGGGGCAGACTCCTTCCGGCATGATGTTCCGGTGCCTGAGCGCCGTGCGCACCATGCCCAGCAGGAGGCGGGCCGCCGCCGCCGGTTCGAGGGCCGTCTGGTAGTTTCCGTCCTTGATTCCCTTGGCGATGAACCCGGCGACGACGGCAATCACCTTCTCGTCCCGAACGCCCCAGCGTTTCTGTAGGGTGCTTCGGCGGCGGGAGTCGCGCAACTGCTCGCTCCAGACCAGCCGGAACAGGTTGTGCCGTTCCCGGAAGAACTCGGCGATGCGCACGATCGCCTCCCGCAGCCCCATGCCCGGGTCCGTCTGCTCTTCCGCGACGGCCTCGACCGAGGCCGTCAGTTCATCCTGGCCCGACGCGATGACCTGCCAGAACAGGTCTTCCTTGTCCTTGAAGTAGCGGTAGACGGTTCCTTTCCCGACGCCCGCCTTCCTGCAGACGTCGTCGAGCGTCACCTCATGGTAGCGATGGGAGGCGAACAGCCTCTCGGCCACCTTGCGGATCTGTTCTGCCTTGTCGGCCACGGCGCGTTCCCGGAAATGGTACTGACCAGTCAGTTCTATTCTGACGGATTTGCCGGAGCGGCGCAAGGGAGGAGGGGAGAATCGTCTTTGAGGCGGGCCGCGACATGCCGCGCCGGGGGCCGGGCGCGGGGCTCAGTCGGGTCGCGCCTTGACCCGGCGGCCGGCGGACAGGTCCGTTGGGGGCCTTCGGATGACCCGTTCGCCCGGCGAGAGGCCGTCGGTGACCTGGTAGGTCTCCTGGCCCTTCAGGCCCAGGGCGACGGGGCGCAGGCGGGCCCGGCCGGCCTCGACGGCGAAGACGGCCATGCCCTCGGCGGCCGAGAACACGCAGTCGGCCGGCACGGTCACGGCGTCCTGGCACGTGTCGACGACGATCCGGACGTCCAGCTCCGACCCCGGCTTGAGCCCGAGTGTGGAGTTGTCGAACTCGATCAGGACGGCCACGCGCTGCTGGCGCACGCCGAGGGAGGATATCTTCGTGAAGCCGGACGGGAAGACCCGGGCCACCCGGCCGGACGCCGTCGGGTCGGTGACCGCCCGGCCCAGGAGCCGCACGGGCTGGCCCTCCCTGATCCGGCGGATGTCGTCGGACAGGATGTCGGCGCGGATCTCGATGCTGGTCGGGTCGCCCACGGTGGCCAGAGGCGTGCCGGGCTGGACGAAGCGGTCGCTGTCCAGGTGCTTCTCCAGCAGGACGCCGGCGATGGGGCTGCGCACGTCCGTCTTGCCCAGCTCGTGCGCCAGCAGCGCGATGTTGCTGCGGGACTGCGCGATCTGGGCGGCGTAGACGTCATGCAGGTGGGCGGTGTCGGCGAGGGACTCCTGAAGGACCTGGCGGCGGAGGCGGGCGACCTCGGCGCCGGCCCGGGCCGCGGCCAGGCGGGCGGCCAGGGAGTCGCGGGCGGCCTGCATGGTCGCCAGGTGGCGCCGGGCGAGTTCGTATTCGCGGTCTGGAATCGAGCCCGCCTCGAAGAGCGCCCGGGCCCGCCGGTCCTCGTCCGTGGCGAACCGGAGGTCCGCCTCGGCGCCTTCCACCTCGCGCTCCAGGGCCTCGGCCTCGTGGAGGGTCCGGAGGGCGTCCTGTTCGGCCGCTGCGAGTTCGGACGGCTTCGGCAGGGGCACGTCCACTCCGGCCAGGCGCGCTTCCACCTCGGCCAGTTGCGCCCGGAGCGTCTCCTGGAGGATCGCCAGTTCCGTCCCGTCGATCGTGGTGAGGACCTGGCCGGCCTCGACCGGGTCTCCCTCCCGCAGCCGCACCCTGTGGGCCGTGCCGGGCAGGTCGGCCGTCACGATGCGTTCGGTGCGGAGCTGCGTGCGGGCCTCCTCGGTCACCACCTCCCGCACGGGGCCGCGCTCGACGACGGCGACGTCGACCTCGACGGACTGCAGCCGGCGCAGGGCGAACCACGCGAGGGCCAGCAGGAGGACGACGGCGGGCCACCGGAACCGGGCGAGTGTCTTGCGCACGGTTACTCCATGGTCTTGAGTCTGCGGACGATGTCGATGCGCCGCACGCGGCGACGGCATGCCCAGCGCGCAACGAGCTGGAACACGAGCACCAGGACGACCACGCGCAGGTACGTGGCGGCCCGGATGTCCGAAGGCAGCTTGTAGAGGTCGCTCTCGTAGAAGTCGGCGATCCAGCGGCAGAGCCGGGCGCCCAGCGGCAGTCCGGCGGCGATGCCGATCAGCCCCAGGGGCATTATATCCCCGGTGGCCGCCTGTGCAACGTCTTCACGTTCGTAGCCGAGGCTGGCCATGCAGGCCAGATCGCGCTCCTGTTCGGCGATGCTGACCGTGGACGCGTTGTAGATGGCGGCGAAGGCGATGACGCCGGAGAAGAAGGACAGGATCAGGACCGTGACGTCCATCATCTCCGCAAAGGACTCCTCGAAACCGCCCAGTATGGTGCCGGTGGCCGTCACGGATCGGACCCCGGGCAGGTCGCTCACGCGACGGGCCAGGTCGTCCCGGGCGTCGGCCTCGGCGGCCAGCAGGGCGCCGTTGACGGCGGGGCCGTGTCCGAGCCATCGCTCGAGGAACTCCCGGCGGGCGTAGACGGTCAGGCCCATGTACTGGGTGGAGACGCCGCGGACGGCCGCCGGCCGTTCGTCGCCGTCCCGCAGGTAGGGGTCCACGGAGACGCGGCCGCCGGCGGTGACGTCCAGGGCCCGGGCGACCCGTTCGGGCACGATGAGCCCGTCTTCCGGCAGGGGCACGCGCCGGCCGGCGGTGTCGCGCACCGTGTAGAGGCGGCTGTCTGCGGGCAGGCCCATGACGAGGACGTTCTTCTTGCGCCAGCCGTTGCGCAGCTGGGCGCCGAACTGGAAGACGCCCTCCGCGGTGAGGCACCCGGGCAGGGAGCCCAGTTCGTGCAACGCGGCCGGCGGCCGTTCGACGGCGAAGTCCACGTGAAGGTCCGCCCGGTCCACGAGGCCGAACTGATGGTCCATGATGAAGTAGACCCAGTCCATCGTGCCCGAACCGACCAGGAGGATGACCACCGAGACCATGACGCCGGCGGCGGTGAAGGCCGAGCGGCTCCAAGCGCGGGCGGTGTTGCGCACGGTGATGCGCCAGAGCAGCGGCAGGCGGGCCCAGAGGGCATGGAGCGGGCCGTGCCGGACGATGCGCCCGGCTGCGGGGGCCTGGGGGCGGATGGCCACGGCCGGCTCGATTTTCAGGATGCGGGCCGCCGAGCGCAGGGCGCCCAGCGAACACATGCCGGCGTTCAGCAGCAGCGCCGAGAAGTGGACCGTCGGCGAGAACTCCAGCCGAAGCGACGGGAAGCGGAAGAACTGGTTGTACATCCCCGTCATCTTGCCGGCCAGCAGGCAGCCGATGACGATGCCGGGCACGGACCCGCCCACGGCGACCGCCAGGGCATAGGAGACGTAGTGCAGGGCGACGCGGCCCCGGGAGTAGCCCAGGGCGCAGAGGAGCCCGATCTGGGTGCGCTGGAGTTCCGTCATGCGCCGCATCAGGACATGGATGACCAGTGCCGCGACCGAGAGGAAGATGATCGGGACGATTACGGCGGAGACGCGCAGCCCCTGGATTTCGCTCTCGAGGTACTGGTGGGAGAGCTGGTCCTTGCGGCCGTACTTGTGGTAGACGCCGTAGGGGTCCAGACGGGCCTCCGCTGCGTCCAGAACGGCCTCCAGGCGGGCGCCGGGGCGCAGGAGGCCCACGACTTCGTTGACGGCGCCGGTCATGCTGAACGCGTCTTCGACGAACGACTCCCGGGCGAACAGGATGGCGAAGTTCCGGTCGTCCGGAGCGAACTGCTGCGGGGTGCGGATGGCATAGACGTATTCCGGGCTGTAGGCGGTCCCGACGATCGTCAGCGTCTCCTTCCGCTCGTTGATCGTCGCTCGCAGGCGGTCGCCCACTTCCAGCCCGTTGGCTGTGCAGAAGGGCTGATTGACGATCACTTCCCGCTCGTGGGCGCCGGGGAAGTAGGAGCCGGACGCGATGCGGATGTCGTTGATGAGGCCGTCGCGGCGGTCGGGCATGGAGATGATGCGCCCGACGACGGTTCCATCGTCTCCGGAGATGTCCAGGGGGACGTCCTTGACGATGCGGCCGCGCACGCGGGCCACGCCGGGGATGGCCTCCAGGCCGCGCAGGGCGGTCTCGGGGGCCTTCTCGATCTGCACGTAGAAGTCGGCGAACCGATGCCGGTCGTAGAAGTCGTCCCGGGACAGCAGGAGGCTGTCGTAGGCTCCGCGCATGGCGACGAAGACGGCCGTGCCGCAGAGCACGACGACGGCGACGGCGACGAACTGCCCCGCCGTGTGGCGGATGTCGCGCAGGAGCTTCTTGCGCAGCCCGCTGCTCACCATTCCAGGTCCTTCGGGGCGACGGGGGAGGGGTTGGACTCGATGGAGGCGATGCGTCCGCTGCGCAGCCGGACGACGCGGTCGGCCATGCCGGCGATGGCCACGTTGTGCGTGACGAGGATGACCGTCTTTCCGCTGCGCCGGTGGACGTCGCGGAGCACGTCGAGGACGAGCTTGCCGGTCTCGTAGTCCAGCGCGCCGGTGGGTTCATCGCCCAGGACGATCTCGGGCTGTTTGACCACGGCCCGCGCGATGGCGACCCGCTGCTGTTCGCCGCCGCTGAGCTGGGCGGGGAAGTGGTCCGCCCGTTCCCGCAGTCCGACCATGTCCAGCGCGTCCTCGGGCGGAACGGGGTGCCGGCTCAGTTCGGCGGCCAGCTCGATGTTCTCCCGCGCGGTCAGGGTGGGGATGAGGTTGAAGAACTGGAAGATGAACCCCACGTGGTCGCGTCGGTAGGCGGTCAGCTCCCGCTCGGTGAACTTGGAGATGTCCGTGTCGTGCAGCCTGACCGTGCCGGACGTCGGGCTGTCCATGCCCCCGATGATGTTCAGGAGCGTGCTCTTTCCGCTGCCGCTGGGGCCGAGCAGGATGAGCAGTTCGCCCTCGTGGATGTCCAGGTCGACGTCCTGGAGGGCGTGCACGGTGACCTGGCCCATCCGGTAGCTCTTGCTGAGCGCCCGGACGGCGTAGAGGAGCGGCCGGGCGTTGCCTGCGCCGGCGTTCACCGGGGGATTCCCTCGAGGTCCAGC
>JAAYEJ010000019.1 GCA_012728835.1 Candidatus Brocadiaceae bacterium
ACCAATGGAGGGCCGCGCTCCGTCGCGGCCGGGGATGACAGGCGGCCGGTGATTGCAGGAGCGGGCACGACGGAGCGTGCCCCTCCAACGGCGTGGCCGCGTGCGTGCCAATGGAGGGCCGCGCTCCGTCGCGGCCGGGGATGACAGGCGGCCGGTGATTGCAGGAGCGGGCACGACGGAGCGTGCCCCTCCGTCGGCGGGGAAGCGCCCGCCGGGGGACGCCAAGATCGCCGAAATCAGGGCTTGACAAGGCGACCGCCTAACCCTATATTGTTGCGCGTCATTTGGCAGGGGCGGCGGTTGGAGGCCGCCATCGTCTGGCTGCGGGCCGGGACCTTTTGGCGAAGGAGCTTGCGGAACGTGTGTCCCGAAGGCACGGTGAAGTGGTTTGACAACAAGAAGGGCTATGGATTCATCGAGCAGGACGGCTCCGGCGAGGACGTCTTCGTTCACTACACGTCTGTGACGATGGAAGGCTTCAAGACGCTGCAGGAAGGCGATCGCGTCTCCTTTGAACTCACGCAGGGCGACAAGGGGCTGCGCGCGGCCGCCGTGCAGCGCATCTGACGCCCCGCACCCACCCATCGGCCCGTCGGGCGGGTATATCGCCGCCGGGGCCTTTTTCGGCCGAGGGCGCCCCCGCGCCCTCGCCGTGCGCGGGGGCTGCGGGGGCGGTGCTGTACTTGCGGCCGCGCGCGCCCTTTCGGTATAGTGGAGCCCTCGTGCGGCCGTGCCCTGCCCTCCTGCCGGACGGTTGAGGGCCGGCCTCCCCGCAATAAACCTTCACGCAACCGGAACAGGCACAAACGTGGGTTACAGAATCGTCGTCTGCGTCAAGCAGGTGCCCGACACCGAGAACCTGACGGGTCAGGCCATGCGGGAAGACGGCACGGTCAACCGCACCGCGCTGCCGGCCATCTTCAATCCCGAGGACCTCAACGCCCTGGAGCTGGCCCTCCGCATCAAGGACGAGCACGGCGGCCACGTCACCGCACTCACCATGGGTCTGCCGAAGGCGGCCGACGTGCTGCGCGAGTGCCTCTACCGGGGGGCCGACGCCGCCGTTCTGCTGACCGACCGCCGCCTGGCTGCCGCCGACACGCTGGCCACGTCCTACGCGCTCAGCCGCGCCGTGCGCCGCATCGGCCAGGTTGACCTGGTCCTGTGCGGGCGTCAGGCCATCGACGGCGACACGGCGCAGATCGGGCCGCAACTGGCCGAGAAACTGGGCCTCCCGCAACTGACCTACGTCGACGAGATCCACGCGATCGGCAACGGCTCGATCACGGTGCGGCGGGGGCTGGAGCACGGCTACGAGGTCGTGCGGGGCCCCGTGCCTGCGCTGCTGACGGTCACGTCGAACGCGCCCGAGGCGCGGCCGCCCGCCGCCCGCCGCCTGATGAGGTATAAGAAAGCGCGCGCTGCGGCCGAACTGGGGCGCCGGGACGGCGATCCGACCCCCGAGGAACTGCAGAGCCGCGGCCTGCTGATCGAGCAATGGAGCGTGGACGACATCGGCGCCGAGGAGGCCGCCTGCGGGGCGAAGGGATCCCCCACCCGGGTCAAGAACGTCGACTCGGTTCAGCTCGTCTCGGAAGACCGCCGACGGATCGAGCCGACCAGGGAGGCGCTGGGAGCCCTGGTCCGCGAACTGATCGAGGAACACATCGTGGACTGACCGGCCGGACGCCTCCCCCGCATGGCAGGAGCTTGACCCCTGATGGAAGAACCGAAGGACGTGTTCGTATTCGCAGAGGTCCAGGACGGCGCCGTCGCCGAGGTCAGCCTGGAACTCCTCGCCAAGGCGCGCGAACTGGCCGGCGCACTGGGCGGCGCCACCGGCGCCTTCCTGCTCGGATCGGGGCTCGACGCCCTGCCGCAGACGCTCTTCGAGCACGGCTGCGATGAGGTCCGGGTGGCCGACGACCCCGCACTCGCCCACTACACCACGCTGCCCTACGCCGACGTGCTGGTGAACATGATCCGCCGCACCGCGCCTGCCATCGTGCTGTTCGGCGCGACCACGACGGGCCGCGACCTGGCGCCCCGGGTCGCCTCGGCCCTCAGGGTGGGCCTGACGGCCGACTGCACGGACCTGAAGATCGGCGCCCACCGGGACGCCGTGGCGGGCGTCGACTACGACAAGCTGCTCTACCAGATCCGCCCGGCCTTCGGCGGCAACATCATCGCCACGATCGTCAACCCCGAAACCCGCCCCCAGATGGCCACCGTGCGCGAAGGCGTCATGAAGATGGGCAAGGCCGAGCCGGGCCGTTCGGGCAGGCTCGTCGCCTACGACGGCACCATCGATCCGGCCCTCCGGTGCGTCGAGATACTGGAGGAGCACCGCGCCGAGCGCCGGGTGAACCTGAAGAAGGCCAACGTCATCGTCGCCGGCGGCGCCGGCGTCGGCAGCAGGGAGAACTTCGAGCTGATCCGCCGCCTGGCCGATGCGCTCGGCGCCGAGGTGGGCGCGTCCCGTGCGGCCGTCGACGCCGGCTACATCGACAAGCCGCACCAGGTCGGCCAGACCGGCACGACGGTGCGCCCCAAGCTCTACGTGGCCTGCGGCATCAGCGGCGCCGTTCAGCACCGCGCCGGCATGCAGGAGGCCGGCAAGATCATCGCCATCAACATCGACCCGCACGCGCCCATCTTCCAGTTCGCGCACTACGGGATCGTCGGCGACCTCAACCAGGTCATCCCGGCCCTCATCGAGGCCTACAAAGAACACGCGAAGTGAGCGGAGCCTGACATGCCCAACTTCTTCACGGATAACGAGGACATCCTCGATTTCCTGGACAACGCGGACCTGCGCACCATGGTCATGCTCCAGGAGCGCGGCTACGCCGAGGCGAAGGAATACGACTACGCCCCCGCCGACTACGAGGACGCGATGGACAACTACCGCCGCGTGCTCGAGGTGATCGGCAAGGTCGCAGCCGAGTTCATCGCCCCACGGGCCGCCGAGGTGGACCGGGAAGGCGCGCACTTCGACGACGGCAAGGTCACCTATGCGCGCGGCACCCGGGAGGCGCTCGACCAGCTCCGCAAGGCCGAGCTGATGGGCTTCACGCTCCCCCGCCGCTTCGGCGGCCTCAACATGCCCGTCCTCATCTACACCATCGCCATCGAGCTGGTCAGCCAGGCCGACGCAAGCCTGATGAACCTGTTCGGCCTGCAGGACATCGCCGAGACGATCAACAGCTTCGCGGACGAGGAGATCCGGGCCCGCTACCTGCCGCGCTTCAGCAGCGGCGAGGTCACCGCCGCCATGGCCCTGACCGAGCCCGACGCCGGCAGCGACCTGCCGAACGTGCAGCTCCGCGCCGACTACGACGAGGCCACCGGCCAGTGGCGCCTCAACGGCGTCAAGCGGTTCATCACCAACGGCTGCGGCGACATCCTGCTGGTGCTCTCGCGCAGCGAGCCGGACTCCGAGGGCGCCCGGGGCCTGTCCGTCTACGTCTGCGAGGCCGGCCCGGCCGTGCGCGTGCGCCGCATCGAGGACAAGCTGGGCATCCACGGATCGCCCACCTGCGAGCTGCAGTTCAACAACGCGCCCGCCCTGCTCGTCGGCCAGCGCAAGCGCGGGCTGTCCACCTACGTAGGCGCTCTCATGAACGGCGCCCGCCTGGCCATCGCCGCCCAGGGCGTCGGCATCGCCCAGGCCGCCCTGAACGAGGCCCTCGACTACGCCGCCGAGCGCGAGCAGTTCGGGAAGGCCATCCGCGAGTTCCCCGCCGTGCGCCAGATGCTGGGCGACATGCACATGAAGGTCGAGACCGCCCGCCTGCTCACCTACGACACGGCCGTCGCCGTGGACATCGCCGACGGCATCGAACACATGAAGGCGTCCGGCGAACTCGACGCCCTGCCCAACGGCAGCCAACTGGCCGCCGAAGGCCGCTACTGGACGACCCTGGCCCGCGCGCTCACGCCCGTGGCCAAGTACTACGCCACCGAGACCTGCAACCAGGTCGCCTACGACGCCCTCCAGGTGCTCGCCGGCAGCGGCTACATGCGCGACTACGAGGTGGAACGCCACTACCGCGACGCCCGCATCACGACGATCTACGAGGGCACCACACAGATACAGTACAACGCCGCCGTCGGATACGTCCTCAAGGGCACGTTCGAGGAACGCTACGGCGTTCTGCACGAACAGATGACGGCCGCCGGCGCTCCCGAGGACCTGCTGCTCCCCCTCCAGGAGGCCCGCCGCGCCCTGCAGGAGGCCGTCGACTACGCCGCCGCCCAGGACGCCGACTACCGCGACCTGCACGCCGGCAAGCTCGTCGAGGCCGCCACGATCATCTACAACGGCTACCTGCTGCTCGGCCCCGCGCTGCGCTCGAAGCACAAGGAGGCGCTCGCCCGGCACTACGTCGCCGAGACGCTGCCCATCGTGCGCCTGCGCCGCGACCAGATGCTCAGCGGCAGCCGCGTCTACCTGGATCGCATGGCGGACCTGCTCCAATACGAGTAGCCGGGCCGGCAGCGACCTGCGGGGACACGGCCGCCGGGCGGCTCAGAGGACGACATGCAGGCGCGCGTCGGCTTCCACGTCTCGATCGCCGGGTCGCTGCCGCAGGTCGTGCAGCGCGCGCTCGACCGGGGCTGCACGACGTTCCAGAGCTTCGCCGGCAACCCCCGCGGCTGGGCGCTGCGGGCGCGCGCGCAACCCGAGATCGACGCCTTCCGCCGGGCGCGCGCCGCCGCCGACCTGACGCCCTTCTTCGTGCACGCCTGCTACCTGGTCAACGTCTGCGCGCACGACCGCACCGTGTTCGACCGCAGCCGGCGCCGCCTTGCGCAGGAGCTGTCGCTGGCCGCGGCCCTCGGGGCCGACGGATACGTGCTGCACCCCGGCAGCCACAAGGGACGCCCGGCCGACTGGGGCGTGCGACGGGCCGCCTCCGCAATCGTCCGCTGCCTGGAGCAGACCGGGAACGCGCCGCCGCTCCTCCTGGAGAACATGGCGGCCCCGCACGGACCCGGCGGCGACATGCACACGCTGGGCCGCCTGGTGCAGGCGCTGCGCGACGCGCTGCCCGACGCCGACGTCGGCATCGCGCTCGACTCCTGCCACGCGTTCGGCGCCGGCTATGACCTTCGGGACGCGGAGGAAGTCGACCGGCTCATGCACGACGTGCGGCGCGAGATCGGAGTGGGTGCCCCCCGCCTGCTGCACCTCAACGACGCGCTCGACGAGCCCGGCAGCCGCCGCGACCGCCATGCCCACGTCGGGCAGGGCGCCATCGGGCGCGCCGGCCTGCGCAACCTGCTGAGCCACCCGGCCGCGGCGGGCGTGCCCCTGATCCTGGAGACGCCGTGGGAGGGTGTGGAGGCAGACCAACGCAATCTGCGTGCCGTCCGGGCAATCCTCGACGAAACGGCTTAGCCCGGGATGGCGGCCCGGACCTCGATGCGGCAGTTGCCCAGCCGGATCTCATCGCCCGGTGAGACGAGTGCGGTGCTGACCCGTTCCCCATTCACGAACGTGCCGTTCGTGCTGTTCAGGTCCTCGACCCAGAGCTTGTCTCCGCTGACCGAGAACTTGCAGTGCTGCTGGGACACACGGCTGTCCAGAACGACGAACTGGCACCGATCCGAATCCCGCCCCAGGATGACGGTGTCGCCCGACGTCAGGTCCAACGACGATGTGATGTCCTCGGTCAACCGGATAAGCAGTTCCATCCGGACTGGCTCCCGTTGCATGCAGGGCTTGCTGGTCAGTGATCGGGCACTTGCCCTTCGGTCGACGACAATGCATATTGTAGCCACAAGCCGCCTCGCAGTCCATACCTTTTTCCCAACGCTCCGCCGTCGGGCAGGAAGCGACGGGGGCAGGGCATGCGCCCGTTCGAATCCCTCTACATCCACGTGCCGTTCTGCAACGCGAAGTGCGACTACTGCGCCTTCTACTCCCTTCCCGGCGCCGACGCCGCCCTTCGACGGGCCTACCTGGGACGTCTGGACGCCGAGCTGGCCGCCCGCGCCCCACTCTGTGCCCCCGTGGACAGCGTCTACGTCGGCGGGGGCACCCCCTCGGCCCTCAGCGCCGGGGAGCTGGCCGCCCTGCTGTCGAGCGTGCGCAGGCACCTGGCCCTCGCGTCCGACGCGGAGGTGTCCGTCGAGGCCAACCCCCACTCCCTGACGCCCGAGAAGATTGCCGCGCTGGCCGGCGGCGGGGTGAACCGCGTCAGCCTGGGCGTGCAGAGCTACGACCCCGCCCTCCGGCGCACACTGGGACGGCGCGGCTCGATCGATGGCCTGGACGCCGTCCTGGACGCCCTCCGCAAGACCGGCATCGACAACATCGGCATGGACCTGATCTACGCCATCCCCGGCCAGACGGCGCAGGGGTGGTGCGCCGACCTCCGTCGGGCGCTCGGATGCGGGATCGGGCACCTGTCGGCCTACGAACTGACCGTCGAGGAAGGCACCCGCCTGGCCGGGCGCGCGCAGCCCGAGACGGCTGAGGACCTGGCCGTCGACATGTGGCACGCCGCCGAGCGCGAGGCGCGCGCCCACGGCCTTCGCCGCTACGAGGTCTCCAACATGGCCCGCCCCGGCCGCGAGTGCCGGCACAACCGCCACGTCTGGCACGGCGGCACCTATCTGGGCTGCGGCCCCGCCGCGTGTTCCTTCAACGGAGAGGTCCGGTACGCGAACCCGGCCGACCTGGAGCGCTGGCTGGGGGGCGAGCCGCCCGCCGAGGACCGCCTCCCGCCCGCCCAACGCGCCGCCGAGATACTGGGCGTCGGCCTGCGCACGGCCGAGGGATGGACGGCCGACGAGTTCCGCCGGCGCACCGGCGCGGACTACCTCGCGCTTGCCGGCATGGAGCTGGAGGCACTGGCCGCCGAGGGCCTGTTGGCCCTGACCGACCGGGCCGTCCGCCCCACCACGCGCGGCCTGCTGTTCGCGGACATGATCGCGCGCCGTCTGCTATACTGAGGGACCGGATCCGGCGTCCCGAAGAGCCCTGAGGACCCCTTCGTGAGGCACACCCCATGTCCGTCGAAACGCTGCAGGCCGGCCCGGCCGCCGAGTCGGGCAACGGCGTCGTGCTGGATGTGTGCAGGCGGCGCGACACGTGCGTCGTCCGCTTCCTGTCGGAGGCGCGCACCAGCCCTCAGCCCCTGTGGTTCCACCTGGAGTGCACGGGCGCGGCGGAGGGCGCTCGCCTGGAGTTCCGCTGGGAGAACGCCGGCGCCTGCCTGGGCCTGCACAGCCCCGACCTGCTCGCCCACGTCCGCCCGGTCGTCCGGCGGGACGAGGGCCCCTGGCAGCGCGTCGGCCCGGTGCGTGTGCGCCGGCTGCCCCACGGCGAACACGGCGTAAGCTTCGAGACGCCCGCCGGGCGGCGCCGCACGTGCGCGGCCTTCTGCTACCCCTACGGACCGGCGGACCTGGCGGCCACCCTGCACGAGATCGGCCGCCCCTGGCGCCGCACCGTCCTGTGCCCCACCGCCGCCGGCAACCCCCTGCCCCGTCTGGCGGCCGCCCCGGACCGGCGCACCGGCCGGGCGCCGTCCGCCTACTTCCTGGCCCGCCAGCATGCCGGCGAGACCCCGGGCTCGTGGGTCCTGGACGGGCTTCTGCGGGCCGTCTCGGCCGAGCGCCGCGGCGGCCCCCTGCGGCGCGTCGCGTGGCACGTCGTTCCGTTCGCGGACCTGGACGGCGTGGTGCAGGGCAACTACGGCAAGGACTCGCAACCTGTTGACTTCAACCGGTCCTGGAACGCCGTGCCGATGCGGCACGAGGTGCTGGCGATCCAGCGAGACGCGGGGCGGGTCGTCGCGTCGGCCGGCCCCTGCCTTCTGGTGGACCTGCACGCACCGGCGGGCGGCGAGCGGCAATTCTACCAGTTCGTCGCCCATCCCGGCCGCCCGGCCGAGCAGCGCGAGGCCCAGCGCAGCGTTCTGAGGGCGCTGGCGCGGCAGTTCCCCGGCGTGGAGCCGGACGCCCTGCGCCGCGAGAACGGCTACCAGGCGCGCGCCGAGACGCGCTGGGACGGGAACCATACGGTGACCAACTGGGCGTGGGACCGCCTGGGCGGCACTCCGGCCGTCACGATCGAGACGACCTACCTGTGCCTGGCGGACGGACACTACCTGGAGCCGGCCGACTACCGGCAACTGGGCGGCAAGGTCGCCGTGGCCATCGCCGAATGGCTGCTCGCCGGCGGGCCGGCCGGGTAGCCGCCAGCGCCGCCGGGCGCGCGGTCAGCCGCTGCGGATCAGGTCGCCCATGGTCAGGCGGGCGCGCTTGCGGCGCCGCAGCACGGTGCGGAGCGCCAGGATGATCAGCACGGTGCCCGCCAGTGCCCAGCCCAGGTCCAGCCCCGGCCGATGGCGCCAGCCGGCGACAATGCCGAACAAAGGCGCCACGTACCAGAACACGCCCGCCTGCGCGACCGGCGTGCCGGCCAGGCACTTCAGCCAGGCGCCCGTCATGAGCCCCACCGTAAGCAGGCCCGCCACGGCGGCTGTGCGCAACTGGGCCGGGCGCAACTGGAAGGGATTCTCCCCGCGGCTCAGGCAGGTGACCCCGACGCAGAGGACGCCGATGCCCAGGACGAGCGAGACGATCGGCAGGACCCGCTCCTCGCGCACGACCGGGCGGGCCGTCACCGCGAAGACCGCCCAGCAGACAGCCGAGCCAAACGCCCACAGCTTGCCCTGCACGGGCCCGGCCCAGAGCGACTCTGTGCCGGCGGCGATCAGGGCCAGGCAGCCGGCAAACCCGAGCACCAGCCCGCGCAGCGCGCGCGCGTCCGCCTTCTCGTTGCCCAGCAGACTCATCAGGGCCATCATCAGCGGCACGCTGCAGAACAGGACGCGCACCGGCGACACCGCCCCGGCGTCCAGCGCCAGCATCCGCAGCGTCCAGAACCCGTATCCGCCCAGCGCGGCCAGGACCAGGAGCTGCGTCTCGCGCCGGTTGAAGACGGCCCGCACGGAGCCCCCGCCCCCCAGGAACACCAGCCCCGCACAGGCCGCCGCGGGCCACAGCAGCAGGTGGAAGGCGATGGCCAGGGCCGAGACGCCCCCGGCCCGCAGCGACTCGACCATGAAGAAATGCGGGCTCCACAGGGCGGCCGCCACAAGGCCGAAGGCCCAGGCCGTTCGCGGCGAGCTTCGCATGGCGGCACTCCCCCTGATGGTGCGTCCTGTTGTAATCCATGGCCGCGCCGCCGTCAACGGCACGGACGGCCCCACGGCGGCATCCGGTTTGACGAACCGACGGCGCCGGGATTAGAATGTCCACGGCAGCAGACCGTTGATCCCCAGCCGGAGACAGGCCGTGTCCGTGGTCGAATGCGAGTTGATCCGTGTGATCCTGAGCGAGACGCAGAGCCACCAGACCATCGTGCTCAAGGAGAAGGGGGGCGAGCGCACGATGCGTGTGGCCATCGGGCCGGCCGAGGCGGTGGCCATCCACCGCGCGATCACGGGCGAGCGCCTTCCCCGCCCGATGACGCACGAACTCCTCGGCCTGGTGCTGGAGGCGCTGAACACCCGGGTGGTGCGCGTGGTGATCAACGACCTGCGCAACGGGACGTTCTTCGGCCGGCTGATCCTCCAGCAGGATGGACGGACCCTCGACGTCGACAGCCGGCCGAGCGACGCCGTAGCCCTGGCCATGCAGAAGGGCGCGCCGATCTTCGTGGAGGACGCCGTGCTCGCGCAGGCGGCCGACGACTACCACGCGTCCGACGACTACTGAGCGCACGGGCGCGCGCGCAGCGCCTCAACCGTGCGCGCCATGTCGGCCGGCAGGGGCGCCTCCACCGTGATGCGTTCGCCGCCCTTCGGGTGCGTGAACGTGATGCGCCGCGCGTGCAGCGCCTGGCGGGCCAACAGGGGCTCCTCGTCCGGCACGTGCTCGCCGCCGGTCAGGTCGGACGGATACAGGCAGTCCCGCACACCGTAGAACGCGTCGGCCACGATCGGGTGCCCGACATACTGCATGTGCACGCGTATCTGGTGCGTGCGCCCCGTCTTCGGACGACACACGACGAGCGTGAACTCCCCCAGCCGTTCCAGCACCTCGTAGACCGTCTGGGCCGGGCGGCCAATCGACGGGCGCACGCGCATGCGCTCACGATGGCAGGGGTCGCGCCCGATCGGCGCGTCGACCAGGTCGCCGTCGAGTTCGAAGCGCCCCTCGCAGAGGGCCACGTATTCCTTCCGGATGCTGCGCTCCTCGAACTGCCGGGCGATGCCCTCGTGAACCGAATCGTCCTTGATGACCAGGATCACGCCGCTGGTGTCGCGGTCCAGCCGATGCACCACGCCCGGGCGCAGGGGCCCGTAGGTGCTGCTGAGCCGGTCGAAATGGTGCACCAGCGCGTTGACCATGGTCCCGGTCTGATGGCCCTTGGACGGGTGCACGACCAGGTCCGGCGGCTTGTTGACCGCCACGAGCCAGCGGTCCTCGTAGAGGATCTCCAGCGGGATGTCCTCGGCGGGCACCTCCTCATGGCGCTGCATGGGCACCAGGGCCACGACGTGGTCGCCGGGGGATGGATTGTAGGAAGGCTTGACCCTGGCGCCGTTTACGGTGATGCGCCCGTCCTGTATCAGCGCCTGGATGAAGGTGCGAGAGTACTCCGAGAAGCGCCCGGCCATGTAGGCGTCGAGCCGGCGGCCGCGGTGCCGTTCGGCGATGTCGAACTCGTGGCGCCTGATCTCCACGTCGTCGGCCCCGGCCTCGGACGGGCCGGGGGCGAGGCGGCGAGGGGGGAGGTCGGCCATGGGCGCTCCTTCACCGGCTCAGAAGCTGCGTGTAGTAGTCGAGCGTCTGGCGGGCGAGCGTGCGCACGTCGAACTTGTCGCGGACGGCCTGCCGGGCGTTCTGGCCCATCTGCCGGGCCATGCTGGGGTTGCCGATCAGCGACTCCATGGCGCCGGCCAGCGCCTCCACCTCCCCCTTGGGAACCAGCAGGCCGGTGCGGCGGTCCTCGATGATCTCGCAGGCCGTGCCCGTGTTGAAGGCGATCACGGGCCGGCCGTGGCCCATCGCCTCCAGGATGCTGTAGCCGGACACGTCGACCTGGCTGCTCTGCACGACGACGTCCAGTGCGTCCAGGACGTCCTCGTAGGCCGTCAGGTCGCGCGCCAGCGTCACGGCACGGTCCAGCCCCAGCGCCCCGACCAGCCTCGTCAGGCCGGGCAGCTCCCGCCCCTCGCCGGCGATGACGAACTGCACCGCCGGCCACCGGCGCATCACGATGGCGGCCGCGCGCACGAACAGCTCGTGCCCGCGCTCCTCCTCGATCGGCCCCAGGGACCCGACGGCCGGGACGGCGTTGCGGAAGATGGGCGGCACCTCGTGCTCCTCCAGCCGCGCCACGTCGATGCCGTTGGGAATGACGCGCACCCTGCCCCGCGCCACCCCGCAGTCGTTCACCAGTTCCTCGCGCACGTCCTGCGTGGTGGCGATGATCCCGTGGAAGCACCGGGTGAGACGGTGCAGGCGCCGGCAGCGGGCCGGCACCCAGTGCGCCGTCAGCACCAGGGCCGCGGAGCGGCCCCGCCGGAGAGGATGCAGCGCGCGCGCCACCGTGAACCCCTGCACGTGGATGATCTGCGGGTCGAAACCGGCGATCGCCGCCAGGAAGGAACGCCGTGCCCCGCAGCGCAAACCGAACCCCTCGATGTACGGGAACGTCCGGAACGGGATGCCCTCCCGCTCCAGCATCGTCAGCATGCGCCCCGGGCCGCAGAAGACCGCCACCTCCAGACCGGCGGCCTTCAGCTCGCGGGCCAGGTTCACCGTGTACTCGCTCGTGCCCCGCGCCTGCATGCGCGGAGCCACCAGCAGCACCTTCTTGACGCGTGCGTCCGTGTCGGCCATCGCCCATCGGAGTTCGAGGAACAGGTCCCGTCCAGAACCGGTATGTTACACGAAACGCCGCCGGCCTGCTACGCAGGCCGCCGACTGCCACGCAGGCCGCGGGCTGCCACGCAGGCCGCCGACTGCCACGCAGGCCGCGGGCTGCTCGATGGACGCTGCCGCGCGTTCGCGATATGATGGAGCCAGGACTGCCCATACGCAGCTTGCGGAGCATCCACTTGGAACACCCGGTGAAGTTCGCAACGGTACGCGGAGTCGTCTTCGACATGGACGGCACGCTGATCGACTCCGCCCTGGACTTCCGCCGCATTCGCGCGGAGGCCGGTGTGCCGGACGGACGGCCCATCCTGGAATACCTGGAGACCGCCCCCGGCGACGACCGCCGGCGCGTCACCGAGGTCCTGCTGCGGCACGAGCGCGAGGCCGCCGAGGGCTGCACGCTCCGGGACGGCGCGGCCGACCTGATCGAAGCGCTGGCCGCCCGGAGGCTCAAGACGGCCCTGCTGACGCGCAACTCCGCGGATTCGGTCGGGATCGTGCTCGAACGGTTCGGCCTCCGCTTCGACTGCTGGCTCAGCCGCGAGCATGCCGAACCCAAACCTTCGCCCCAGCCGGTGCTCAAGATCGCCCGCCTGCTGGGGCTGCCGCCGGCCGCCCTCCTGATGGTCGGCGACTACCTGTTCGACGTCCAGGCGGGGAAGGCCGCGGGCTCCCCGACCGCATTCGTGAAGAATCACGGCGGCATCGAGCCCCCGAAGGAGGCCGACGCCGTGATCGAGCACCTGATGGACCTGCTCGACATGCTGCCCGAACGAGGGGATGCCGCATGAGCGCGCGCCAACGTGTACGGATGCTGTTGGCCCTGGCCCTGCTCCTGGCCGCCGCCGGAACCACCACGCGGGCGGACGACGCCCCCGCACCCCCCGAGGCCCCGCCGCCCGCCGCCCGGCCCGAGATACCGCCGGAGCTGCGCGACGTCCTGAACCACCTGGACGAGGCGAGCGCCGGGGTGACCGACGTGCGCGCGGCCGTGACCTACACACGCCTGATCCCTCTGCTGGAGGACAAGCGCCGGTCCCGGGGCGACCTCGTCTTCAAGAAGCCCGACAAGCTCGTGCTGGACCTCAAACGGCCCCACAACGAGGAGGTCCGCACCGACGGCCACACCTGGTGGGTGGTCAGCCACAACGAGAGGCAGGTGCAGGTCTATGAGACGACCGAAGAGGGCCGGGACGGCCGCGAGGCCGCCTTCCTGGCCTTCGGGTACGGCCGCAGTTCCGAGCAGATACTGGAGGACTACGACATCGAACTCCTGGAGGTCCGGCGGCCCGCAGAGGGCAAGACCGGCGAGACGGTCTACCGGCTGCGGTTCACCCCCCTGGAACGGCCCGATCAGCCTGCCCGGTACGCCTCGATCGAGGCGGAGATCGCCGACGGCCTCTGGCTCCCGCGCCGGATCGTGCTCCACGAGCCGGGCGGGGAGATCGTGCACACCTACGACCTGAGCAAGATCCGCCTCAACACGGACGTGCCCGACCGCACGTTCGAATACCGGCCGCCGGCCAGCTACAATGTCGTGCACTGACGGCCCCGGCATGGTGACCGCGATGAGACCCCTGGACTGCCCGACGCCATGCGGGCTCATACGGCTGCACGTGTGGAACACCCGGCTGGTGCGTGCGGAACTGCTGGACGGCCCGGCGCCCCCCGGGGAGCAGGGCCCGCCGCCGCCGGCCGCCGGGCTTCGGGCCGCGCGGCGCTTCGCCGACGCCCTGGGCCGCGCCTTCGCCGGGGAACCCGCGGGGGTGGCCCTGGAGGACCTGGAGCACGGGGCCTGCGGCCCCTTTGCGTTGCGGGTCTATACGGAGCTGATGGCGGTCGGCTTCGGACAACTGGTGACCTACGGCGAGCTGGCCGCACGGGCCGGCCGCCCGCGCGCGGCGCGGGCCGTGGGGCAGGTCCTGAAGCGCAACCCGTGGCCGATCTTCGTGCCCTGCCACCGCGTGGTGGCCGCCGGCCGCCGCCTGGGCGGCTTCGGCGCAGGCCGCCAATGGAAGGCCCGTCTGCTGGCCCACGAGGGCTGGTCGGTCGCAGGCGGCCGAGTGAAGGAGACATACCAGTGAGCCCACGCGAGCCCAGGACCGGCGTCTACGCCGGCAGTTTCGATCCCCCGACCTGCGGCCACATGTTCATGATCGAGAAGGGCGCGGCCCTGTTCGATCGCCTGATCGTGGCCGTCGGCGTCAACCCGAACAAGAAGTGCACCTTCGCGCTGGCCGATCGGCTGGCCATGCTCCGCGAGTGCACGGCGGACTGCGCCAACGTGGAGATCGACAGTTTCGAGGGGCGGTTCCTCGTGCACTATGCGGCAGCCCGCCAGGCCAACTACATCCTGCGCGGCGTGCGCAGCGAGGAGGACTACCGGTTCGAGCACGCCATGCGCAACGTCAACGCGGACCTGGAACCGGGCCTGACCACCGTGCTGCTGATTCCGCCCCGGGAGATCTGCGAGATCAGCAGCAGCTTCCTGAAGGGGCTGGTCGGCTTCGAGGGCTGGGAGCGCATCGTTCGACCGTACGTGCCGGAGCCCGTGTACCGGCGGCTGCTGACCAGCGACATCCGCTGGGGCGCCCACCGGATGGGGCCGGAGGGCGGCGGCGACTGAGGGCGCCCCCCGCGGCCTCAGGGGAACAGGTCGGGCAGCAGGGCCCGGTTGTGCTCCATCAGGACGTCCATCGTCTCGTTGACGGCCGAGCGCGTCATGACGTCCTCGGCGATCCGGCGGGCCTGCTCGTAGCTGACGCTGCAGACGATCTTCTTCAGCTCCGGCACGATGATGGGCGGGGCTACGCTCAGGTGGTCCAGACCCAGGCCCAGCAGCAGCATGGTGTAGACGACCTCGCTGGCCATCTCGCCGCAGAGGCCGACCTCGATGCCCTTCCGGTGCGCCGCCTCGACCGTCATCCGGATCAGTTTCAGCACGGCGGGATGGTGCGGGCAGTACATGTCCGCCACGTGCTCGTTCGCGCGATCGATGGCGATGGTGTACTGGATCAGGTCGTTCGTGCCGATGCTGAAGAAGTCCACGTGCTCGGCCAGCATGGAGGCGCAGACGGCGGCGCTCGGCACCTCGACCATGATGCCCACCTTCATGGCCCGGTCGTAGTCGCGCCCGTCGCGGTCGAACTGCTCCTGGAGTTCGCCCAGCACCCGCTTGACCTTCAGGAGCTCCTCCAGGCCGGAGATGAGCGGGAACATGACCCGCACCTCACCATGGGCGCTGGCCCGCAGGACGGCGCTGAGCTGCTCGCGCAGAACCTCCGGGTGGTCCAGGCAGTAGCGCACGGACCGGCGGCCGAGCGAGGGATTCCGCTCCGGGGCGATGTCGTTGACGTCGGGGAACTTGTCGGCGCCCAGGTCGACCGTCCGGATCACGAGCGGCCGGCCGTCCAACTGGCGGATCGTCTCCATGTAGGCGGCGAAGTGCTCCTCCTCGGTCGGGCGCCGGTCGGTGCCGCTGTAGAGGAACTCGGTGCGGTAGAGGCCGATTCCCTCGGCCCCATGCTCGCAGGCCCGGGCGACCTCCCGGGGGAACTCGATGTTGGCCATCACGCTGAACTTGCGGCCGTCGGTGGTCACCGCGCGCCGGCCCCGAAGCTGCTCCAGCAGGGTCATGTCGGCCCGCACGGCCTCGGAGCGGCGTTCCCTGTAGAACTGCAGGGTCGCCTCGTCGGGGTCCACGATGACGGTGCCGAGCACGCCGTCGACGATGACCGTGTCGCCGCCGCCGACATCGCCCGTGAGCGACCCCAGGCCGACCACGGCCGGGATGCCCAGCGCCCGCGCGATGATGGCCGTGTGGCCGGTGGGCCCGCCGCCGTCGATGGCGATGCCCTTGACCATGTCCGGGTCGACCGAGGCGGTCTGGCTCGGGCTCAGGTCATGGGCCACCAGGATGATCTCGCTGCGCAGGGAGGCGAGTTCCTCGCGCTGGGCGCCCAGCAGGCTGTGCAGCAGACGGCGCTCGAGGTCGTCCAGATCGGCGACCTTCGCGAGCAGAAAGGAATCCTGCTGGAACACGCTCCGCCACTGGCGCATGGTGCGCGAGACGGCGAACTCGGCGGTGTACCTGTCCTTGCGGATGCGGTCGATGAACTCGTTCCGGAAGTAGTCGTCGCGCAGGGCGGCCGCATGGGCGCTGAAGATCTCGGCGATGGTGGCCCCCGCCTTGTCGGAGACCTGCCGGACCAGCCGGTCGAGTTCCTCCAGGGCACTGTCCATGGCCTTCTGGAGGCGGCGGACCTCCTCGTCCTGGCGGCCCTCGGCGATGAAGTGCTCCGGGATGCGCACGCCCTCCGCCTCGAGCAGGAAGACGGGACCGATGGCGATGCCCGGGCTGACAGGTATCCCCCTGTGGGTCTGCATGCTCAGGTCACCTTCCGGCCTCGCTCGGCCATCCGATCCTCGATGTAGAAACACGAGGCCACCAGGTCTTCCAGAACGGCCTGTGCCTGTTCGGAGTCCGGCCCACGGATCTCGAAGGTGGGGGTGGACACCGGGGTGAGCGGCAGAGAGGCCAGGCTCTCCGCCTGCTTGGCGTCGGCAGTCCGATCGTCCAGCCGCACACGGATCTCGCTGTCGAAGCACGAGGCGAGCCGATGGAGACGCTCCACGTGCCGGTCCGCAGCGAGACGCTCCTGCATGTAGTCCTCGACGAAGAACCCGTCCTGGGCCAGGTACTTCAACGCAGCCACACACTGGCGGGCGTCGGCGCCGCACGCCTTGATCGTCAGGGTATCGCCGCTGCGGCCGCCCAGGCTCACCAGGTTGATGACGCTGGTGCCGGGAACCGTCCGCCCGCGCACGCTGACGGTCACGTCGGCCCGGAACATGCGTGCAAGCTGCGCGAACCGCTGCACGGGCCGCACATGGAACCCCATCGGGTTCTCGATGCCGACCCTGGCACAATGCTCGTTATTCTCGCTCATCGTCGCTCGCTCGGGGCATGCCGGAAGTCGCAGGTGAGGTCGCTCAGGAGGCCATCTCGCGGATCAGGTCCAGGACCTCCTGGCCGCTCTTGGCCACACCGACGAACCGCCGGAAGTCGTCGTCCTGCACCAGCCGGGTAATCTGCTGCATCAGTGCCAGGTACTCGGCCGCAGCGCCCGACGGAGCCAGGACGAGGAAGACCTCATGCACCGGAGCGCCGTCCAGGGCCCGAAACTCGATGCCGTCTTCGCTGTGACCGAAGGCAACCACGATCCGGTCCAGATTGTCCACACGCGCGTGCGGTACGGCCACCCCCTTGCCGATGGCGGTGCTGCCGAGGCGTTCGCGGTCCAGAACGGCTTCCAGCGAGGAATCCACGATGTTGGGGCGCAGGGCATTCGACTGCACCAGCTCATCCAGCATCACACGCAACGCATCGTCCCGTTTGCGCGGTTCGAGCGCCATACACAACGCGCCCCGGGCCAGACATTCGGCCAAATCCATCGGCTGACTCCATACCAGGTAAAAACCGGTCCTGCTCGCCGGGGTGCCAGGCACGCCCGACCGGAGCGTCCTGCCCGCCGGGCAGGCCCGCCCGTGCGGCTCACTACTCCTTCTGGCCCTCCCTCGCACGGCCGCGCACCAGCTTGTCGTGCTGGCGCACGAGCTGCCGCTCCATCTTCGCAAATGCTTCGTCTATCGAATGATACATGTCGTGACTGCTGGCCTGCGCCACCAGGTCCGCCCGGCCGATTCGCGCCGCAATCTCGACCACCTGCGTGCCCGAGTCCGCCGTCAGCGTCACGTCGATGTGCTGGGTCTTCTCTGCGAACGGAGGAAGCTTGGCGATCTGCTCCCGGATGTGCCTGTCCATCTGTTCCGTTACCGTCAGATGCCTTCCGGAAATCTGGATCTGCACGTCTGGACCTCCCTTCCCGTAGAAGGCTCACCGGACGGACCGCATCGGCCCCTCCCGATGACGCACACACGAACCGGGGGACGGCGGCGGATGCCAACCCATACGCGACCAGACGCCCCATGTCCGGCACGCACCGGCGCGCACGCGGAACCCACCCTGCAGCGGCGCCTCCGGACGCACCCGGGCGCACTGCCGAAGCCCGACGCCGTGTTCTCTGTCATCCGGACCGCCTCCGGGGGCATCCGCACACTCCCACGGTACGCTCCCTATGCGCAGATTGTAGCCCGCCACCGCCTGACCGTCAAGAAACCGCGGCCCTTCCCCCCCGCTCAAGAAGCGCCCCCGGCCCCCCCATGCGATGGATAGGTGCCCCGCGCCAGAAAGACCCGCCGCGGCGTGGCCGCAACACCCCGTTGCGCCGCCGCCAGCGACTCCGAATCCGCCCGCGCCCGCCCCACGCCGACCAGTTCCCCCTTTAACGTCATCAACGCCACCGCCTCGCCCGCCAGGAAGTCGTCGAATCCGCACACCCCCGGGACGGCCAGCGGCACCCCGCAGCAGACGGCGTCGACGGCCCCGTCGTCCATGCTCAACCGCGGCAGGACGCGGCAGACGACCTCGTCGACCGGATGCACGAGCGACCGCAGCGGCGCCTCATCGCCGGCACGGGCCTGCGCGACCGCCCGCTCGACCTGCTCGTGCTTCACGGCCTCGTGCAGCCCGAACGGGCCGGCCTGCGTGCGCCGGAGCGCGGCCATGTGCGCGCCGGTGCCCAGGGCCTGTCCCAGATCGTGCACGAGCGTGCGCACGTAGGTGCCGCCCTGGCAGCGGACGGCGAACACGACGCGCCGGCCGGCACGCTCGGTGACGGTGAACGCGCGCACGGCCCGCTCGCGCGGCACCCGCCTGACCCGGCTTCGCCGGGGCGGCCTCTGCACGATCACCCCGCAGAGCCCGTCCATGGCGGCGGCCAGTTCACCGTCCGGCACGTCGCCGTGCAACTGCATGGCGCCCTCATATGCCTTGTCGCACCCCAGCAGCACCGCGGCGGCGGGCGTCGCCTCGTCCAGCAGGACGGGCAGAACGCCCGTGACGCCCGGGTCGAGCGTGCCGCCATGGCCCACCCGCGTGCCGCCCAGCGCCTGGCGCACGCGGTCGGCGGCGCGGCGGGAGGTGCAGCCGGGCGGCTTGTCCAGAACCACCACGCCGCGCCTCAGGTAGTCCGGCAGGGCCCGCTCCCGGGGCGCGCACCCATGGCGCGGGTCGCTCGTGCATTCGCACCGGACGTGGAACGCCATGGCCGATCGCCCCTCTTGTCGGAAAGGCAGACGCCCCGGCGAAGCACGGCGGCCGCTACACGCGCTCCAGCGCATAGCGGCGACTGCCCAGGCCGATCGCTTCGCCGTGCGCGAACTGCGCCGTGTACTGCGCGCCCGGCCAGACCTCTTCGAGCAGGTCCCTGCCCGCCGCCCCGTTGATCAGGTCGACGGCCGCCTGGTCGATCGCCACCGGATCGGTCGAGGCCAGCACGCCCAGGTCCGGGCAGACCTTCTCGCCCTTCGTGCCCATGCAGTTGCAGTGCCGGGTGACCCGGTGGAGGAAGGTGACGAAGCCGACGTGGTCCCGCTTGTCGCCCAGGATGCCGTAGGCATACTCCGCCATCTTCTCGTTGAACGTCGCGGCGGGCGCATTCCAGTCGAAGTCGATCGCGCCCACGGGGCAGACCGAGACGCACTCTCCGCAGCCGATGCAGCGGCCCTCGTCGATGTGGGCCGCCTGGCCGACCATGATGGCGTCCTCGGGGCACCACTGGGCGCACGTGCCGCAGGCGATGCAGTCAGCCGCCTGCACCTCCGGCCGCCCCTGGGAGTGCTGACGCAGCTTGCCCGCCCGGCTGGCCAGCCCCATCGCCACGTTCTTGATGGCGCCGCCGATGCCGCTGAGCACGTGACCGGTGAAGTGCGAGACGATGATGGCCGCCGGAATCAGCGTGAAGTCGCCCGCCACGGCCACCGTCTCGCAGTGCCGCAGGTTCACGGGCCGCTCCACGTGCAGGTTGCCGCGCAGGCCGTCCAGGAAGATCAACGGGCAGCCCATCGCCTCGGGGCCGAACCCGTGCTCCACGGCCAGGTTGAAGTGGTCGACGGCGTTGTGCCTCTGGCCGCGATACAGCGTGGACGTCTCGACCAGGCAGGGCCGCCCGCACGCACGCTTGACCTCCTCCACGACAACGCGCACGCAGGCCGGCGACACGAAGCTGTCGTTGCCCCGCTCGCCGAAGTGCGTCTTCACGGCCGTGATGGCGCCCTCCGGGACCACCGCGCCCAGCCCGGCCGCCGCAAAGACCTCCCGCGTGCGGCGGCAGACGGTGCCCTCATCGGCCCCGTCCTCGAACGGAGCGAACCACACCGTGCTCCCCATACGACATCCCCCTCGTTTGAACGCTCTGAGAACCCGACGCGGCGTCTCCGCCCGAAGCCGCGCACGAGCATGGTGCCAGGAGCGGGACTCGAACCCGCACGGGCTTGGAGTGCCCATCGGTTTTTGAAACCGACGCGTATGCCTATTCCGCCATCCTGGCACGGTCCGCTGACCGCGGCCCCCCGGGGAGAACCCGGCGGCACCGGGTACCCAACTTACCCCAGGCCGGCCCGGAAGGCAAGCTCCCGAACGCCGCCGGCGGATCAGCCGGGGGGTTCCGGCGTGCGGTCCATGGAAGCCGCCCCGGGCTCCTCGACGGCCGCCGAGGACAGCACCGGCCCGTGCAGCCAGCGGTGCGGCCCCCCGGCCGCCGGGGCCTCGTCGGTCTCGAAGACCAGCCCGATAGGACCGACCTCGACGACGTCGCCCGGGCTGAGCGGTGCGGACTGAACAGGCTCGCCGTTGACCTTCGTACCCCACCGGCTGTTCAGGTCGTGGATGACGAAGCCGTCCTCGGTCTGCTCGACGACCGCGTGCGAGGAGGAGACGTGCTGGTTGGTGATGCACAGGACGTTCTCCGGGCTGCGCCCGATCGTCGTGCGCCCATCCAGCAGTTCGAACACGAACCCGCGCGGCAGACCGACCGCGGCCACGAAGCGCCCGCGCCGCCGGCGGGGTGCCTCCGCGATCTGCCGCAGGTTGACGTCGCGCTGGGGGAAGGGAATGGTAATCGCGTGCCGCCTGAACGCGTACCATATCTCCTTGCGCAGCTCGCTATCGGTGGCCTCCGCAGCGGCGTAGTCGTCGATGTAGGCCCGCAGTTCGTAGATCAGCGCGGAATCCGCATAGTCCACGAAGTGCACGCCTGGGGCCGGGCTCTTCAGGACGCTGCCGACGCGTGCGGCCGCCTCCGTCAGCGCCCCGACGGCCAGCCCCGGCGGGACCTCATAGGCCACTCCCACCCGGACCTTGCGCAGATGCAGCGACGTGGGCCGCGTGTGGTTCAGAACGCGCTCCCGGATGATCACGCTGTTCGGGACCTCGACGTGATCGTTCTGGCGGGTCAGGATCTTCGTGACCCGCCAGCTCACCTCGGTCACCGCCCCCTCGACATCCTGAATCCGGATCCAGTCGCCGACCTGGAAGGGCCGCTCGGTGCTCAGAACGACGCCCGCCAGCACGTTGTGGAGCGAGTCCTGCACGGCCAGCCCGACGACGATCGACAGGGCGCCGGACGTGACGAAGACCGGCGTCAGGTCGAGGCCGGGAAACGCCCACTTGATCAGGAGGAAGAACCCCAGGAACGCGCAGACCAGCACGGCCAGCTTGCGTATCAGCGGCGGCACACCGCCGCGCGTCCGCTGCGCCCCGTCCGGCAACGCCGCACGCGCCACGGCCACCAGCACCGACACGAACGCCGAAAAGGACGCCATGAACTGGGTGAGCCCCAGCAGCAGCCCGCCGCCCCGCAACGGCGTGGAGTGAACCGCCACCCAGGCCCCCACGCTCAGAACCGTCAGCACGGGCAGCAGCCAGATGTACCCGCGGACCATCCGCGCCCGCAGCATCAGGCGGGTGACCAGCACGGCGCCCAGCGCGACCAGGACGAACGTCAGCGCCGCCATGAGCCCGTCGTGCGACACCGCAGCGCTCGACAGCCGGCCCCGGCCGACCAGCCGCAGCAGCAGGGCCGGCACCACGCTCAGGAGCACGATCAGCACCGCGGCCGCCGGAGGGTCCAGCCGCCGCACCACCGGTTCCGACCGACGCCGACGCCGCTGGGGCCGTCTCAGCCGTAACAGGGCCCGCTTCAGCTCGTCCACGCTGCGGTAACGGTCCCCCGCCGATTCGGCCAGGCACCGGCTGATGACGGCATCCATTGCGATGGGGACGTCATCCCGGACCATGCTCGGAGGCTTGAAGTGCCCGACCGGTGCCGTGGCGGTCAGCATCTCGTACAGGATGACGCCCAGGGAGTAGACCTCCGACTGCGCCGAGGCCCTGTGGGCATCCAGTTGGAGCTCGGGGGCCATGTAGTGGAAAGCCTCCGCCGAGCGCATGTCCCACATCATGGTGCCGGCGCCGACGCCCTCGGTCCGGAACGCGGCGATGGCGAAGTCGGAGATCCTGGCCCGGCCGGTCGCCGCATCCAGGAGGATGTTCGAGGGCTTCAGGTTGCCGTGCACCACGCCCTCGGCGTGGGCGCAGGCGAGGGCGTCGCAGACCTGGAGCGCGCAGTCCATCACGTCGGCGGGCGGCATCGGCCCCGCCCCCATGGCCGTCGCGAGGCTCTGACCGTCCACATGCTCCATGACGGCGTAGAACGCGTCGCCGTCCCGGCCGCAGTCGATCACGGGGACGATGCCGGGATGCTTCAGCCGCGCCGCCACACCGACCTCGCGTTCGAAGCGCGCGAACGCCTCCGGGCCGCCGGCGAAGCGCTCCGCGAAGACCTTGACGGCCACCACCCGGTCGCGCGGGGGCTGCACCGCACGGAACACCTCGCCCGTGCTCCCCTCGCCAATCCGCTCCACGATCCGATACGGCCCCACCATCCGCGCCCCATCGCTGGGCATATGCCGCCTCCGGCAGACTGGGAACGTACGCCGGGCGACGTCGTCCGGCCTGCAGCGCACCGGCCGAAAGTCTACTGCGCGCACCCCGTGCGGTCAATGCGGCAGAAGCCCCAAACGGAACCAGCCGGAACGGACCCGGTCCGTCCGGCTGGCTCGCTTCCCGGCCGCCCTCCGGCCTCCGACGGCGGGAGGGCGCTGAGTCGGGGTCGCCCGAAGCCTCAGGCATTCGGCAGTTCGACCGCGCGGCCGCCTTCGGCCATGCTGGTCTCGGCGGCCTCCAGGAAGGCCATCACCTCCACCGTCTCCTCGATGTCGATCGGCGCCCGGCCGGTCTGGAAGAACGGCATGACCTTCTCGATCAGGCCCGCGTAGGCCGGGGGCTCGGAGGCCTGGACACTGTGGACCGCGCCGTCCTTGGTGAACAACGTGCAGCCGAACTGCCACGCGCCGAGGCGCAGGCCGCGCACGGTCCCGATGCGACCGTCTTCCCAGAGCCCGACCATCAGGTCGGCGTCGTCGGTGTGGAAGGCCTGCACGCTCCGGCAGCCTGCACCCAGGTAGGCGTAGAGCACGTCGGCGCTGTGCACGCCGTACCAGTAGTAGGGGGGGTAATCGTCCAGGATGGCCATCGGGCCGAAGACCTCCGCCGAGCCGACCTTCTGATCCGCCCCGACCAGGCCGGCGACACCCTTCGCGTAGCGGATGGCCGAGCACGACATGACCGGCGCGCCGCGCTCGGCGGCCAGGCGGGCGATGGCGCGGGAGTCGGCCGTCGAGCAGGCCAGCGGCTTGTCGATGAACACCGGCTTGCCGGCCCGGGAGATCACGTCGAACTGCTCCAGGTGCTGGCGGCCGTCGACGCTGTGCAGGAGCACGGCATCGACGTCCTTGCAGAGCGCCTCGATCGAGTCGTAGATCCTGACCTTGTGCTCGTCGCGGTAGGCGTCCGTGTATTTGCCCACCCGGCTGCGGCTCAGTTCCACCTGCTGGCTGCCCCCCGGGAACGCACCGATGATGCGCCCGCCGGGCACGTGGTACTTCTGGTCATCGTAGTTGATGAGCTTGATGAACGCCTCGACGTGCGAGGTGTCCAGTCCGACCACACCGATCTTCAGGTCCGCCATTGTCCACTCCTTGGTCTGCCCACAGGCGCGAAACCACCCAGAACACGCACAACATACATACTCCGGCGCACAAGGGCAACGTCAGCCGCCGGATTGGCCGGCTCAGTCCGCCCGGCGTGCGGCCCCCAGGGCACCGGCAAACCGGACGATGACGCTGTACACCTCCGAGCGGGCGGTTATGTACAGCGTGCGGCCCTCCGGCCCGCCGAACACCAGGTTGGCGGGGCGCTCCGGCAGCGCGATCGTCTCGAGAGGCCGGCCCTCGGAGTCGAACACGACGATGCCGTCGGCCCCGGCCACGTAGACGTTGCCGCGCACGTCCACCTTGAGTCCGTCGGGCCGCAGCCCGCCCGAGGGCTCCGTGCGGGCGAACACGCGCCCGTCGGCCAGCGTGCCATCCGCGCGCACGTCAAACGCCCGAAGCCACCCCCTGTCCGTGTCGGCGACGTAGAGCACCGTCTCGTCGGGCGAGAACGCCAGGCCGTTCGGCTTGACGAAGTCGTCTGCCAGCAGCGTGATCGCGCCGTCCGTCCCGACGCGGTAGACGCCGGCGAACGGCAGTTCGCGGTCCTCGGGCCGCACGCCGTACGGCGGGTCGGTGAAGTAGACGGCGCCGTCGGAGCGGACCACCAGGTCGTTCGGGCTGTTGAGCCGCTTGCCCTGGTAGTGGGTGGCCAGCGGCGTCACCGTGCCGTCGGGCTCCGTGCGCGAGACGCGCCGGTTCGCGTGCTCGCAGGCGAGCAGCCGCCCGCCGCCGTCGAAGACCAGTCCGTTCGCCTGCCCGCTGGGACGCCGGAAGACCTCCGGCCCCGCGTCCCTGAGCGCGTAGATCGTGTCGGCCGGAATGTCGCTGAACACCAGGTAGCCGTCCGGGTGTACGGCCGGCCCCTCGGTGAACCGAAGGCCCGTCGCCGCCACGGCGACCTCGGAGGACTGAAGCCGCCCGGACCCGGCGCCCGCCACGCCCAGAAGCACCGCCAGAACCGCCATCGCCGCCACGTAGCCCATCCCCGTCCTCCTTCTGCAGCCGCCGGCCCAGGCTCTGTCTGGGAATCCCTCCGGCTCCGGCCGGCCACGAACCCTCAGACAGAGCCTAAAGCGAGGCCAGCCAGCCGCCGTCGACGTAAAGGACCTGTCCGTTCACGAACGACGAAGCGTCGGACGCCAGGAACACGGCCGCGCCGATCAACTCGGCCGGTTCCCCCCAGCGGCGCATGGGCGTGCGCCCGCGCACCCAGGAGTCGAACGACTCGTCCTCGCAGAGCGAACGCGTCATCTCGGTGCGGAAGTAGCCGGGCCCGATGGCATTGACCTGCACATTGTGCGGACCCCACTCGACGGCCAGCGCGCGCGTGAGCATCTTCACCGCCCCCTTGCTGGCGGCGTAGGGGACAACGCCCGGCCGACCGCCCTCGCTCATGAGGGACGCGATGTTGATGACCTTGCCGGCCCCGCGGGCGACCATGCGCCGGCCGGCCGCCCGGCAGACGTGGAAGACGCCGTGCAGGTTCACGGCCATCAGCTCGTGCCACCGGCCGGTGGCGAAGTCGGCGAGGAGCCCGCGCAGGTTGACGCCGGCGTTGTTGACCAGGACGTCGACCGGCCCCGCGTCCCGTTCGATGGCGGCGACGGCCTCCTCCACCTCCTCCTCGACCGTCACGTCGAACACGGCGGCGCGGGCGCGCAGCCCCTCGCGTTGGATCCCTTCGACCGCCTCGCGGACCGCGTCGGACCGGCGCCCGTTGACGACCACCTCCGCACCGGCCCGCGCCAGGCCGTCCGCCAGCACGCGCCCCAGCCCCCGCGAGGAACCCGTGATCAGCGCCCGCCTGCCCGTCAGGTCGAAGAGGTCCACGCGCGGCTCCCGTCCGGAGGGCTGTTCACCTCGCGGCCGCGCGCACCCGGCTGCGGCGGTCCGCCCGCCATTCTATGCCCGGGCCGCAGGGCGTTCAAGCCGGCACAGGGCGGTTCGGGAACGCCCCGGCCCCGGTCCGCGGGCACGGTGCGCACTTCCCAGGAAGAGGCCGATGGCGGCCGCTCACCCGGGGCCGGCCGGCCCGCCCGGCAGGATTTCCGCACAAACCTCGCCGGCCGCCCGGCGCCCGCCGCAGCCCGCGCAGGGCCTCTGGACGCCACACAGAGCGTCCACAGCCCCCGGACGGCAGCCCGGAGGACGTTCCCGGCGCATCGCACAAAGCGCACTGGAGAGACTTGACTTTGACCGCAGGAGGTCTATAATCTACGGCAACTGCGGATACTACTGTGCTCTCGGGCAGACAACAACTCGCCGAGGAGGGTCAGATGAGCGCCGTCACGAAGACGTTGGTCGTCCTGGTGTTCGTGTTCAGCCTTACGTTCGCCGTCACGCAGGTGATGCTCTACAACAAACGCACGAACTACAGCGAGGCCTACCGGAACGCGGACACGGCCCTCCGCACCGCCCAGGCGGGGCAGACCAAGGCCGAGGCCGAACTCAAGGAGACCCGTGAACTCCTTGAGACGTCCAAGGCCCGTCTCGAGTCCGAGAACGAACGGCTGCTGGGCGAGAAGCGCGACGCCGACGTTCAGGTCAAGGAGTTGCGGCAGCTCACCGGCGAGATGAACACAACGATCCAGACGCGCGACGGGCGCATCACGGCCCTCGAAGGCGACATCGCGACCCGCGACGCCAGCATCAAGCAGTTGCACGAGACCGTCGCGCAGCGCGATGCCGCCATCCAGGCCAACCTGGCGCGGATCGCCGAGCTGGACGCGACCGTGGCCGCACGCGACGCCACGATCGGGCAACTGGAGCATGACCTGACCCAGACCAAGATCACCCTGCAGGAGACGTCCGCCAGCGAGGAGCAGTTGCTGGCCATGATCCAGGAACTGAGACGTCGCAACGTGGCGATCCCGCCGATCTCACTGCCCATCGTCAACGGCCGCGTCGTCCGCGTCGATCCCGACTACATGATCGCCGTGGTGGACAAGGGGAAGGACGCCGGCGTGAAGCCGAACACGACGTTCACCCTGTACCGCGACGACCAGTACCTGGCACGCCTGATCATCCAGGAGGTGCAGAAGGACGCATCGGTCGGCCAGATCCAGTTGATCGCCGAGGGCATGACCATCCGGGAAGGCGATCGGGCCACCACGCAGATCCCGTGAACGGCCGCCTTTTCTTTGGCAACTGAAGGGCGCCTCCAACCATGGACAGCAAACTCATCCAGGGCCTCCTGCTCGCCGCCTGCCTGCTCCTCGTCTTCGCCTCCCTGGCGACCTGGTACGAAACGACCAAGTACACGGGTGAGCTCCGCCCCGTGACGGCCGCATCGAGCCGCCGAGCGCCCGAGGCGCCTGAGGCGCCCGAGGCGGAGGAGTCCGAGGGCGACGCGAGTTCGGAGGAAGCACCCGCCGCGTAGCCGGTCGAGTGAGGGCCCGCATCCGCCCCGTGCCCCCGCCCGACGGATGGGAGCCCGGTGGACGCGTGGCGCGCTCTGGACCGAGCGCGGGGACGAGCCGAACATCTGGGCCACGTAACCTGCGGCGACGCCGGGGGGAAGCGTGGCCCTTCTCTTTGTGCGCACGCACCGTTGGACTTGTGGTGGAACGGACGGCTATAATCCGGAAGACCTGACGGACGCTACAGGCGGAGGTGGCAGGGCAAATGGCGGCCAGACCCGGTGCGTCCTTCCGTCGTATCCTCAACACCGTGATGAGCTTCGGCGCCCTGGACCTGGGCATCGACCTGGGCACGGCCAACACGCTCGTCTGCGTCCCCGGCAAGGGGCTCGTCCTGATCGAGCCGTCCGTCGTCGCCATCAAAACCGGAACCAACCCGCCCTCCGTGCCGCTGGACGGCCGCGCCGTCGGCAACGAAGCCAAACGCATGATCGAGCGCACGCCGGAGAACATCCGCGCGATCCGCCCCCTCAAGGACGGCGTCATCGCCGACTTCGAGATCACCGAGATCATGCTGCGCTACTTCATCCAGAAGGTGCAGCGCCGTTCCTGGGGCATGCGCCCCCGGCTCCTCATCAGCGTCCCCAGCGGCGTGACGGCCGTCCAGAAGGAAGCCGTCAAGAACAGCGGCCTCAACGCCGGCGCACGCAAGGTCTACACCGTCGCCGAGCCCAAGGCCGGCGCCATCGGCGCCGGGCTCCAGATCAGCGAACCCGTCGGGTCCATGATCATCGACATCGGCGGCGGCACCTCGGAAGTCGCCGTGATGAGCCTGGGGGAGATCGTCACACTCGAGAGCCTCAACGTCGCCGGCGACGAGATGGACGACGCGATCATCAACTACGTGCGCGAAATGTACGGGCTCGAGATCGGCCACCGCACCGCCGAAGAGGTCAAGATCGCCATCGGGTCCGCCTACCCCCTCCAGGAAGAGGTCACCTACGAGATCCGCGGCAAAGACATCGCCGCCGGGCTGCCCCGCCGCCTCGAGATCAGCAGCGCCGAGATCCGCGAAGCGATCAGCCGGCCCGTCCTGCAGATCATCGACGCCGCCAAGTCCTGCCTGGACCGCACGCCCCCGGAACTGGCCAGCGACCTGCTCGACACCGGCATCACGGTCGTCGGCGGGGGCGCCCTCATCCCCGGCCTGAGCGAGCGCATGGCGGAGGAAAGCGGCCTGCCCGTGCGCGTCGCCGACGATCCCCTGACCGCCGTCGCGCGCGGCACCGCCCTGCTCCTCGAACGCATCGACGAGTATGAGAGCGTGCTCGCCGACTGACCCTCACACGCGCACCGCCACGCCGTGCTCCTTCAGGTAGGCCTTCAGTTCCGGCACGGCGATCTCGCCGAAGTGGAAGACGCTCGCCGCCAGCAGGATGTCCGCATGGCCATCCACCGCTCCCCGCAGGAAGTGCTCCAGCGTGCCCGCCCCCCCGCTGGCAATCACCGGCACGCCCACCCGGTCGGCAATGCCGCGCGTCAGCGGGATGTCGTAGCCCTCCCTGGTGCCGTCCGTGCGACGGCTGGTGGGCAGGATGGCCCCCGCCCCGCGCTCCTGGCCGGCCTGCGCAAACTCGAACGCATCGATCCCCGTCGGAGTGCGCCCGCCGTCGACGTACACCTCGTAGCCGCTCGGCAGCCGGGCGGACACGTCCACGTCCACGGCCAGCACGATGCGGTCGGAGCCGAACTCCCGGGCCGCCTCCTCGATCAGATGCGGCCGGCGCACCGCGGCGCTGCTCACGCTGATCCGGTCGGCCCCCGCGTCCAGCGCCGCCTCGACGTCGGCCAGCGACCGAATGCCCCCTCCGAGCGTCAGCGGAATGCCCACCGCCTCGGCCACCCGGCCGAAGACCTCCAGCATCGTGCCGCGCTTCTCCACCGTCGCCGTGATATCCAGGAAGGCCAGTTCATCGGCGCCATCCCTCTCGTAGGCCGCGCCGCACTCGACCGGGTCGCCGGCGTCGGCCAGGTCCACAAAGTGCACTCCCTTGACCACACGCCCGTCCTTCATGTCCAGGCACGGCATGATCTTCACAAGGTCGCCCACGGTGCGTTCTCCTGCGGATCAGAGGTGTTCCGGCACAGCTTACCACATGGGCGCCGGACCACAAGCGCTTGCACAAATGCCGCCATCGGTTATGCTGTGCCCCGCCGAGAGGACCGTCATGCTCATACGGGAGAGATGCCCGATGGAGTACGCCAGACTGGGAAGCAGCCGGGTGCGGGTCTCGCGCGTCGTCTTCGGCGCGTGGGCCATCGGAGGGTGGAGATGGGGCGGCGCCGACGACGCCGAGTCCGTCCGGGCCATCCGCAAGGCCATCGACCTGGGCATCGACACCATCGACACGGCGCCCATGTACGGCTTCGGCCGCAGCGAGCAGGTCGTCGGCCGAGCCATCAAGGGGTGCCGCGACCGCGTGGTCGTCGCCACCAAGTGCGGCCTACGCTGGGACTGCCGGGACGGCACGCCGTCGTTCGAGGCGAAGCTCGACGACGGCTCGCCCGTCACCGTCTTCCGCAACCTCCGGTGCGACGCCATCCTGGAAGAGATCGACCGCAGCCTCCAACGGCTCGGCGTCGACTACGTCGACCTGTACCAGTGCCACTGGCCCGACGCCTCCGTCCCGCTCGAGGAGACGGCCGAAGCGCTCAACCGGATCCTGGAACAGGGAAAGGCCCGCGCCGTCGGCGTCAGCAACTTCACCCGCCCCATGATCGAGGAACTGCGCACCTACGTCCCCATCGTCAGCGACCAGCCGCCGTACAGCATGCTGGACCGCGCCGCCGAGGCCGAACTCCTGCCGTACTGCCATGACGACAACCTGGCCGTGATCTGCTACAGCCCCCTGCACCAGGGCCTCCTGACGGGCAAGGTCACCATGGATCGGACGTTCCATCCGGACGACGTCCGCAACGACAAGCCGTGGTACCGCCCGCACAACCGCAGACGCGTGCTCGACTTCCTGGACAAGGTGCGCCCCATCGCCGCCGACCACGGCAAGACGCTCGCCCAACTGGCCATCAACTGGGCCCTCCGCCAGCCGGGCATGACCGCCGCCCTCGTCGGCGCCCGCCGACCCGACCAGGTGGAGGAGAACGCCGGGGGCGCCGACTGGCAGTTGACCGACGACGAGATAACGCAGATCCGCGGCTGGCTCGCGGATCTGGGCGAACCCGAATGACCGCTCGGCAGGGAACGACGATGAAGATCGCACTCGTGCCGGACAAGCAGGCCGTGCGCCTCATCGACGCCCCCGTGCCCCGGCCGCCCGCCGGCTGCGTGCGCGTCCGCGTACGGGCGTGCGGAATCTGCGGCAGCGACCTGCACATCTTCCGCGGGCACTGGCGCAACGGCAAGCTCGGACACGAGGTCTGCGGCGTCGTCGACCAGGTGGCCGACGACGTGACGGACCTCGCGCCCGGCACCCGCGTCTGCGCCGAATGCTTCGGGCACTGCGGGCAGTGCGTCTTCTGCCGCAGCGGCCGCTACAACCACTGCCCGTCGATCTCGTGGTACGGCTGGCAGGAGCACGGCGCGATGGCCGAATACACCTGCTTCCCGGCCCGTTCGGTCTTCGCCGTGCCCGACGCCCTGTCCGATGCCGAGGCCGTCATGGTCGAGCCGCTGGCCGTCGCGTTCCACGCCGTCCGCCGCGCGCACCTCGAGCCGGGCTCCGCCGTGGGCATCGTCGGCGCGGGCACCATCGGCCTGCTCTGTGCGGCAACCGCCCGGACGCAGGGCGCCGGCCGCGTCGTCGTCGTCGCCCGCCACGCGCACCAGGCGGAGGCCGCCCGACGCCTTGGCGCTGACGACGTGGCGCTGATCGGCCGCGACAACCCGGCCGAGGTGCTCGGACCCGACCGGATGGTGGACGCCGCCATCGACACCGTGGCGGCCGGCACCAGCTTCTCGACCGCGCTGGCCGCCGTGCGCTCGTGCGGACGGATGGTCCTGGTCGGCGGCGTCACGCGCCCGATCATGGCCGCCCTCGCGCCGCTGGTCGACAGGGAGATCGAGCTGACCGGATCGCAGTGCTACGCCGTCACCGACGGGAAGCCCGACTTCCAGTGGGCCATCGAGCTGATCGCCTCGGGCCGCGTCGACGCCGGCGGGCTGGTCACGCACACGTTTCCGCTTGCCGACGTCGAAGAGGCGTTCCACACCGCCGCCGACAAGACGACCGGCGCCACCAAGGTCGTCGTGCAGATGGCCGACTGAGCCCGGGATTGCCGGGGGCGGGCACGACGGAGCGTGCCCCTCCAGCGGCGCCGCCGACCGTGGACGTTCGTGCCCCCCGGTCACTCGCTCAGCAGGCCGAACTCCGTCCCCGCCCGGAACTCGCCGACGACGCGCCGGCCAGAGCCCTTCAGGAACCGCGCCAGGACGGCCCGTTCGCGCCGCTCGATCCGGCCGCCCCGCCGGGTCATGGACTCCGTGCAGCCCGTCACCAGCAGCCGCCGGGCGGGCACCCGCGCCAGCGACTCGCCCGCCGCCCGGTCCAGCCGGCGCAGCACGGGCACGACCTTCAGCATCAGGGCCAGGTCGAACGGTTCCTCGCGCGAGACCTCAGAGGCCCAGGAGGGATCGGCCACGTCCACCCAAGCCCCCGCAAGCCGCCCCGGCGCCGCCAGCCGGCCCCATGCACACGCCGCGCGCACGGCGCGTTCGTCGCGGTCCACCGCGACGTAGAGCGCCGTGGCCGCCCCGGCGTCCGCGAACGGGTAGGCCAGCGGCTGCATGCCGCAGCCGACGTCGAGCAGCATCGGAGGAACTCCGCAGAGGCCGAAGAGCCCGGCGTAGAAGTCCGCCAGGTACGGCCCCCGTTCGCGAGTCGACACATGCCCGTCCAACAGCCCCCGGCGCGCCCGCTCGACGGCGCGGCACGGCAGCCCGTCCGCCGCCGCCCGTTCCAGTTCCTCCACCAGGGCGTCGGCCCCGGCGGGGTCGGCGTAGTAGCGACGCAGCCCGTAGTAGAGCCCCTTGCGGCACGCCTTCAGGACCTCGCGGTAGTCGCGCCAACGCGTCACGTCTTCCCGCTCCCAGCGCTCGGCGATGCGCCGCAGGAGGCCCGGCCGCGCCGCAAAGGCCTCCGCAAGCGCGCTGCGGGCGGCCGCCGGGTCCACGCGATAGCGGCGGCTTACGCGGCGCGCCTCGCGCTCGAGCAGGTCCTCGGGAAGGGCGGGGGCGGGCGCCTCAGACGCCATCGTCGCCTCCTTCGCACAGAGAGCGCTGCAGCATGCTGTCGGGGAACCACTGCTGGTGCACGCGCGCCAGGTGGCCCAGGTGCTCGCCCAGCCGGTCGCCCTCGAGCGCCTGGCGGACCGTGCGCACGGCCTCCAGAATGGTCCACAGGTTGTGCCGGCACAGCAGCGACGTGTTCGCGCGCACGGCCGGCTCCCCGCGGGCCTCGCAGAGGGGACAGGGGCAGGCCCATCCGCGCTCGGCGGCCGTGGTGCCGGGCGGCAGCGCGCCGAACGGCGTCATGTAGGAGCCGTTCTCGGCGTAGTGGACGAAGGACGAGGAGTCGAAGACGCTGCAGCCCGCCCCGGCGTAGAAGGGGATCTCCAGCGGGTCGCCCGCGCCGTACAGGTGCATCGGCACGTCCTCGGGCAGGATCCGGCGGGCGTCCATGATCACGCGGCGAACGAACCGCAGGTCGTGATTGCGCGTGAAGAAGGGCACCAGGCTGCCCAGGGCGGCATAGGAGACGCCCGCGCCGGCCAGCCACTCGGCGGCCTGCCGGCGCACCTCCAGGAAGCGGCCGCCCTGCTGCACCCCCATCAGGATGGCCCGGTTGACCAGCGAGAGCCCCTCGCGAACCCGCTTCAGGGTCACCTGCGCCTTGCCCTCGGCCGTCGTCCGGTTGTCCGACGGCGGCGTCACCACATCCAGCGGCGAGATCACGTCGGCCCCGATGTCCTCCTGAAACCGGATGATGCTCCGGTTGGTCAGCAGCAGCCGGCCCCGGAACTCCTGGAACGCACCGCTGTCGGTCACCACCAGGCCCTCGAACCCGAGATGCTCCTTGATGCCGCACTCGGGCAGCCGCAGGCGCAGCGCCCTCTTCCGGTAGAGGAGGAAGGCGTTCGTCATGATCGCGTCGACGCCGAAGTCCGCCTGCAGCTCCGCCAGAGAGAAATACGGGTTGCCCGGCTGGAAGACGGGCAGGAACAGCGGCGTGGGCCGGCCGAGGCGTGCATTGGGGTTGCGTGGCATGTCTCTCGGTCCCGTTTCAGCGCGCCCAGGGCGCGAGGACTCCGCGCAGCTCGCCCAGCCGGGCGACGCACCGCCCGCCACATGCACGGAGGGCCAGCTCGCGGCGCCGCTCTCCCGCCGCCCGCAGCGTGAGCAGGAAGTGGTCCGGCGGCAGGCAGCCCGCCACGTGGTCCGCCCATTCGATGAGGCTGACGCCCCCCGAGCCGAACACCTCCGCACAGCCGATGGCCTCCATGTCGTCGGCGCCGCCCAGCCGGTAGGCATCGAAATGGTGCAGCGTCAGCCGACCCTCGTAGCTCCGCATCAAGACGAAGGTCGGGCTGATCACCGTCTCGGCCACGCCGAGGCCCCGAGCGAATCCCTGCGCGAAGCACGTCTTGCCGGCGCCCAGCGTGCCCTGGAGCCCGATCACGTCGTTCGGCCGGGCCGCCGCCGCCAGGGCCGCCGCCAGCCACCGGGTCTCCTCCGGAGCCTCCGTCACCATGTGGATGGCCGTCATGCGGTCAGGTGCTCCCAGCCGCCGGGGCGCAGGGGCACGGCGGATCCGTCCGCCATGATCAGAGAAGAATCGGCGCCCTCGATCACCTCGCCCACAACCGTGACCGGCAGCGACCCGAGGCCACCGTCCGCCGCCAGTCGCGCCGCCGACTCGCGCGAGGCACAGAACAGCAGCTCGTAGTCCTCGCCGTCGTTCAGGGCGTGCCAGAGCGGCGTCCGCCCCGTCCGCCCCGCCATCCGGCCGGCGTCCTCGGACACGGGCACGGCGTCGGCACGGATGCGGACGCCGACGCCGCCGGCCTCGGCCAGGTGCAGCGCGTCGGTGCTGAGGCCGTCGCTGACGTCGATCATCGCGTGCACGTCGCATCGTTCGACCAGCGCCAGCGCCTCCGGCACGCGCGGCCGGAACGTCAGGTGCCGCCCCAGCAGCGACCCGCCCAGCCGCCCCGTCACGCACAGGGCGTCGCCCGGCCGTGCGCCGGCCCGCGCAATCACGCCGGCCGGCCCGGGCGTGCCCAGGGCCGTCACCGTCACGCTCAGACGTTCGGCTCCGGAGGCCACGTCCCCGCCGATCAGGCGCACGGACAGGCCCTCCGCCGCCTCCCACAGGGCCGAGATCAGCGCCCGGCTCGCGCCTCCGTCGGCCCCCGACGGGAAGCCGACCGCCGCCAGCGCGCACAGCGGCCGCGCGGCCATGGCGGCGATGTCGCTCACGGCCCGCGCCACCGCCTTGTACCCCACCGCCGACATGGGCGTGCCGGGCTCGAAATGCACGCCCTCGAACACCGAGTCCATCGTCAGCGCCAGCCGGCAATCGCCCGGGACCCGGATCACCGCCGAATCGTCGCCCACGTCCAGGTTCAGCCAGTCCGGCCGCGGGCCGGCCAGCCCCAGGATGAGGCGAATCAGGTCCCGCTCAGACATGGCCCCCCCCTCCCGCCGCACTCCAGAGGCGCACGACGGACTCGGCGGCACGCTCCAGCAGACCCGGCGCGTCCGCCATGGCCGCCGCCAGGTCCATGGGCCGGTCGACGATCGACAGGGCGCAGACGACCCCCCGGCCGTAGAGGGCCTCGTACCCCGGCTGCAGCGAGCCGGCCAGCGCGACGACGGGGATGCCGTGCCGCGCGGCGGCGGCCGCCACGCCCGCGACGGTCTTCCCGTGCACCGTCTGGCCGTCCAGGCGACCTTCGCCCGTCAGGACCAGCGCGCTTCCCTGCATGCGTTCGTCCAGGCGTGCGACCTCGATGACGGTCTCGACGCCGCTCCGGATGCGGGCTCCGAGGAAGGCCACCAGCCCGGCCCCCAGCCCGCCGGCGGCTCCGGCGCCCGGCAGGGCGTCGACGGCCACACCGAGCTGCGTCTCGATCAGACGCGCCAGGGAGGCCAGCCCGCGGTCGAGCTGCCGCGCCTGCTCGGGCGTGGCCCCCTTCTGCGGGCCGAACACCAGTGCGGCGCCCAGGGGGCCGGTCAGCGGGTTCGTGACGTCCGAGGCGACCACGATCTCCGTGCGCGGGATGCGTTCGTCCAGCGAGGCCGGATCGATTGCGGCCACGTCGGCCAGCCGCCCCCCGCAGCAGTCGCCGATGGGCTGCCCCCGGACGTCCAGGAACCGCACGCCCAGCGCAGCGGCCATGCCCATGCCCCCGTCGACCGTGGCACTGCCGCCGATCCCGATCAGGATGCGCCGCGCGCCCGCGTCAAGCGCCTGCCGGATCAACTGGCCGGTGCCGCGGGTCGACGCGCGCATCGGGTCGCGTTCGGCAGGCGCCAGGCGCTCCAGGCCGCTGGCCTGGGCCATCTCGACAACCGCGGTGCATCCGTCGCCGCAGAACCCCCATTCGGCCGTGACCGGCCGTCCGAACGGGTCCGCCACCGTCGCCGACAGCATCCGGCCGCCCGTGGCCTCCACGATGGCCCGGGCGGTGCCTTCGCCGCCGTCGGCCATGGGCACAACGGCGAGTTCGGCCCCCGGCAGCGCCCGCCGGACGCCCGCGGCCATCGCGCGCGCGACTCCGGGGGATGGCAGGCACTCCTTGTATGAGTCCGGGGCGATCGTGATCTTCATGGGTGTGTCCGCACAATGGGAATGGCGCCATTCTACAGAGCTGGGAAGGATTTTGCACGACACGCCGCAGGCACGCCGCCGGCCGCCCGGACGCGGGCGAAAGGCTTAACCGGTGCTTTAGCCATCACTTACGTGGTCTTGCCGGGCAGGTGCCGGCATCCCTGTACAAGATCGGCTTGACTCCGGAGGCGGAGGACCGGTACAAAAGAAGGTAGAGAAGGCACGAGAGGGTACTTTCTGGGAGCCTGAGGAATACGGGGACCTCGGGGCGCCGGGTATGGGCGAATGGGGCACAGGACAGACCGTGCTGGTCGTTGTGGCGGTCATCATCCTAATCGTGCTGATCGTCCTGATGTCCACACGAAAGCCGGGCCCTCCCCTTCCGAAGAGCGAAGGGCCGGGACCGGAGGACGCTCAGACGCCCGAGGAATCCGAAGTGGAGGGCCCGGGATAGGGGCAGCACCGCTGTCGTCCCGGCCCGACCTCCCACACTGCTTCGGAGCGGCCGCGCCGTCGGGTCCTGCGCCCCGGCGACGCGGCCTGTTCTTCTCCCCGCAAACCCTTGAGGAACGCGCTCATAGACGCGGCGCGAGGCCGCGTCCGGAACGTTGACGCTCCTCGACCAGATGGACTATAATGCCCCCGGCCGCTCAGAGCCGTGCGGGATCGATCCGCCGACGGAAACCGAAGCGTCAAGAGGGACCGATGGAAGACTACCTGGCAGGCGATGTGCCAGAGAGCATAGGGCCTTGTCGCATCGTCAAGAAGATCGGTGAAGGCGGCATGGGGAGCGTCTACCTCGGCCACCACAAGACGCTTGACATCCCCATGGCCATCAAGATCCTGCCCAAGCACATCGACCTGAAGGACCCCGAGTACAGCCAGCGCTTCTCGCGCGAGGCCAAGATCGCCGCCCGACTGCGCCACCCCAACATGGTCCAGGTGCACGACTACGGCGCCGAAGGCGGCTTCTACTACATCATCATGGACTACGTCGAGGGGCCCACCTGCAGCGAGGAGGTCCAGCGGCTCGGCCGCATGGAGTGGCAGAAGGCCGTCGGCGTCGCCCGCCAGATCGCCCAGGGGCTCGAATACGCCGCATCCAAGGGCATCATCCACCGCGACGTCACCCCGGGGAACATCATCCTGGACTCCGACGGCACGGCACGCATCACCGACCTGGGGCTGGCCAAGGAATCCTCCGCCGGCACCACCGGCCTGACCCGCAGCGGCGCCAGCCTCGGCACGCCCTACTACATGAGCCCTGAGCAGATCAACAGCGCCCGCGACGTCGACTTCCGCACGGACATCTACTCGCTCGGCGCCACCCTCTACCACATGGTCTGCGGCAAGGTGCCCTACACGGGAACCACCTTCGAGGTAATGACCAAGCAGGTCCGTGAACCCCTGCCCTCGCCCAAGGACCACGTGCCCGACCTCCCCGACGACCTCTGCGACGTCATCCGCAAGATGATGGCCAAGGCCCCGGCCGATCGCTACTCCAGCTACGGGGAACTCATCGGGGAGTTCACCAACCTGCTGGAAGGCCGGCCGGTGACGGCCGCCGGCTTCCGCGATCAGAGCATGGTCAACGCCGATTCGCCCGTGTCCATCCCCGCCGACGCGCTGGGACTGGCCGCAGAGAAGACCCGCATCGCCAATCCGCCCCGACGCCGCAGCAACACCCCCTGGGTCATCGCCATCTTCGTCGTCGGCGTCGTCTTCGCGGTGGGCGTCCTGGTCTATGTGTTGACCCGATAACAGGCCGCCGCGCCTCGGGCCTCAGTCGAACCGCAGCCCCGCGTAGCCCACCACGTAGTCGCCGCCCCCGAGCGGAGAGTCCGCACTGGTGGCCCGCCCCAGCAACTCGCCCCGGGTGCCCCCCCGTGCGGCAACGCCGGACATCATCGCCGCCGCCGGCAGGACGCCGCACATCGTGATCCCCTCCAGCCGGCAGACGCTGTAGAGCCCGTCAGGGTCCAGCGCCACCATCCGCTCGATCGCCACCGCGTCGTTCCGGCGCACGACCTCGCGCGCGTGCCGCCCGTGCTCGTGAGACATGTCGCTGCTGGCAACGATAAGCGCGTCGTCCTCGCCCAGCTCCGCCAACACGCCCGCCGCGTACGCACCCACCTCCTTGAGCGCCGGAAGCCGCGCCGACACCGTCACGCAGACGACGGCGATCCGCACACCGGGGTTGTGATACTGGAGGAACGGCAGCACGACCTCCCCGGAATGCTCCGGGATGTGCGGCTCGTCGGCCGGGATGATCCCGGGATGCCGGGCCAGGGCCTCGGTGAGCGCCTCGTGGATCGCCACGCTGCCCAGCGGCGTCTCCCATCCGCCGCCCGTCCACAGGGCGAACGCAGGCTGCGAGAAGGCATGGCTCGGCGTCAGCAGCAGCACGGTGTCCGGCACCCGCACCTGCGCAAACAGCCTGCCCATCACCGCGCCGCTGAACGTGTAGCCGGCGTGCGGAGACAGCACGCCCAGCGCCGGGGAGGGCCGCGCGCCTTCCGGCGCGGCGCTCACCCCCTCGATCGCCGAGCGCAGTGCCTCGGGCCGGCCCGGGTAGAACTGACCTGCGACGGCCGGCTTCCTGGTCATCTCCCTGCCTCCTGCACGCGGACGATGCCGTCAGGCCCCGCTCACCGCCGCCGACCGCGCCGCAAGCTCACCGGCGGGCCCAGCACCTCGGACCAGACGATCGCCCGCTTCAGATCGCCCCCCTTCGCCGCAAGCAACGGAGCGAGACCCCCGCGGGCGGCCTTCTGCGGCACGGCGGCCGGGGCCGGCGCCGGCGCCGCCTGGGCCTCGCGCAAAGGCGCCTTGCGCCGGGCCGCCTTCCTCCTGCGCGCCGTCGGCGGTGTCGGCACCGGCGCAGCCACCCGCCCCGGAGGGGCGGCCCCCACCGGCGGGGCGGCAGGCACCGGGTCCCAGAAGGACGGCACGGCAGCCGGCGCACCGGGCGGTCGCGGCATCGGCCGCACGGCCGCTTCCCGCCCGCCGCCGGCCGCTGCCCGCCGGGTGGCGGCCTCCAGGGAGCGGACTAAGTCCCGGACCTGGACCGGCCGTGTCTCGTGTCCTTCCTCGTCTTCCCGGGCCGCTGCCCGCCGGCCCTCCGGGGCCTGCGACGCCCGGATCGCGCGCGTGACGACCACGACCACGACGATGATCAACCAGATGATCTCCTCTGCACCCACGCACCGCACCTCCTTCCGACACTCCGAGCGTCAGACGAACCGGCCCACATCGACGTCGGCGCAGTAGTTCATCAGCAGAATCGTGTCCTCCACCCCCCGACACAGATACGTCAGCATGTCCGCTTTGACGCGGCCGGTCACGCCTTTGAGCAGCTTGGCCCAGCCGGCCATCGCCGTCGGGAGGCCCTGCGGCAGCAACAGCGCGGCGCACAGCCCGCGCAGCAGGTACGGGGCGTCGGGCTGGTCGCGCGTGCCGGCCAACGGCATCGCCGCGCTCCGGACGCGGGCCAGCCCCAGGTAGCATCCGCTCAGGTAGCGCTCCTTCGGGCTTCCATGGCGCAGCAGGCGCGTCAGTTGCGCGGCAGCCTCTTCCTCGGCCTCCATCGCACGCAGCGCCAGGGAGGCACAGACCTGCTCCGGGTCGGCCCCTTCGGCAGGCTCCATGACGGTCATCCCCTCCAGCGCATGGCCGCCCCCTCGCAGCGCCAGCGCCAGGCAGACGGGCGCCACGCCTTCCAGCGGCCGGGCCCGGAGGTGCGCCAGGATCCCGTGGGCAACCTGCGGATGCCGGACGGCGGCCATGATCTGCTGCGTCAGTTCCACCCGGAAGTCGATGCGTGCGGCGGCGAGCGCCCCGGCCGCCAGCGGCACGGCGTCCGGCCCCTCCCACCGCATCAGGGGCAGCGACGCCAGCCCGACCGGCTCGCAGAACTCGCGGTCCGTCGCGTGCTTCCGCGCCATGGTCCTGAGCGCATCGGCCGGCGCGCGGTCGTCCGGGGCCAGGCTGGCCTTCACCGCAAGCGCCGTCAGCCGCACCCAGGCGTCGGCATCATCGGCTGCGGCGGCCAGTTCCTGTGCGCACGCGCCCGGTTCGGCGTCCTCACGCGCCCACAGAAGGTTGATCCACGCCCGCCTGCGCAGCCGGCCGATGCGCGTGGCATAGCGGGCGCCCCGTCCGCGCGGCCCCCACTGGAGCTTCGGGCCGGCGGCGAGGGCGGCCGTCCAGCGCTCGGCGTGCGTGAGCCAATCCTCCTGGCCGATCACGCGCAGGGCCACGGCCGCATAGGCCGCCGCGTTCAGGGCGGCCGTCAGATCGCGCGTGAGCCCCCGCAGGAGCGCGCGCGCGGTATCCCGGTCCAGCGGAGCGCCGGTGTCGGCGGCACGGGCCACGGCGGCCGCCTGCTCGGGCGAGAGCGCCTGGCCCTCGGCCCGGCGTTCGGCCAGACCGGCCCCGGCGCCGGGCCGGATCCGGAAGCACCCCGCCTCGTCGTCCCACAGGAGCGCGTGGGCGTCGCGCGCAACCTGACCTCGCCAGGCAAGCACCTCGTCGAGCTGCGAGACGATCAGCGGCGGCGCCGACGCGCGTCGGACCACCTCCTCGGCCGCTGTGGCTTCTTCCTGGACCAGCACGGACACGTCCTCGTCGTCCGCAAGCTCCGAGAGGGCCTCCAGCGCGGCCTTCACGGGCAGCACGCCCACCTCGGCCGCGTACTCGCGCACCGCTTCGCAGGCCACCTGGCGCACGCCTTCGTCGGGATCGTTCATGGCCGCCAGGAAGTGGCCGAACAGCTCCATGCCCAGCGTCCGTGCGGCCGCGAACGTAACCCGCGCATCCAACGACCCGCGCCGCTTCGGGCCGCCCGGGTTGGCGATCAGGGCATCGATCGCACCGCGCCGCACGGAGGGGTCGGGGTGTGTGCGCACGATCTCGACCAGCAGCTCCGCGTCGCGCGTGTACTGCAGCGTGTCCGCCGCGCGGCTGCGCACGGACGGGTCGTCGTCCCGCAGGGCCTCGCGCATGACCCGGGAGTCCGCAATGTCCACGAGGGCCGCCAGTTCGCTGATGGCGTGCATCCGGTCGGAGGGGGCCCCGTTGCGCACCGTCTCTTCCAGGATCGGCACGAGACGGTCCTGGGTGCCTCCCCGGTCGCGCGCAGCCCCCAGGCCAACGCGCAGGCCGGCCTCCGAGCCGATCGTGCCGGCCTCCCAGACGGCGAGCACGCGCTCCCCGGCCGCCTGCCGGTCCATCTCGTCGGCCAGCCAGTCCACGCCGGTGCTCCGCTGCCGCCGCCGGAGGATCTCCCCGGCTCGGCGGGCGACCTCGAAGTCGGCGTCCGAAGCCGCCGCCTGCAGCAGGGGTTCGGCCACAGCCGGCCCGTAGCGTTCCAGCATGAGCACGGCGTGGCGGCGCAGTTCGGCCGACGGATGGGCCAGCGCCTTCTTCAGGTGTTCGAGGAAGGCCCCCGAGACGGCTCCCAGACGCCCGGCCAGCATGTCCAGCGCCGAGGATGCCACCCGGTAGCTCGGGTCGTCGATCATCCGCCCGGTCAGTTCGATGGTCGGGCCGCTGCCGATGGCGGCCAGGCAGAGCACGACCTCCTGGCGGACCTCGTCGTCCTCGTCGCCGGCCATCTGCGCCAGCACCGGAACGACCGCGTCGGACTTGACGTAGGCCAGGCTCTGGGCGGCCTGCCGGCGCACCTGATTGTCGTCGTTGCCCACAACGGCCCGGTTCAGGGGGCTGTCCGGGCGGGTCAACCGCTCCAGAAGCGCCGCGCGCAGGGGGTGACGGCTCGTGCCGATGATCAGGCTCAGGGTGCTTGTGGCGGCCCGCCGCACCAGGTCCGACTCGTCGGTCAAGGCCGCGGGAAGGAAGCCCACGGCCTCCGGAGCGCTCAGCGCCTCGATGGCCTCGACGGCGCGGCCGCGCACGGCCGGGTCCGACGACCGGAAACAGTCCTCCAGGATCTTCAGGGCCATGGCAGGGTCGCCGATGCCCACCAGGAGTTCCGCCGCCGAACGCGAGAGTTCCGGATCGCTTCCGTGCAGGGCGGCAGACGCCACGGGGCCGAGCACCCTGTCGGCCGCCCCGCTGGCGAGTGCCAGGATGGCCGCACGCACGCGGGGCCCGGCGGCCTCGGCGAGCACACGCTCGGCCTCTGCCGCCGGATCGGCCGCCGCCCGGATGCGGTCGATCGCCTGCCGGGCGAGGCCGGCCAGGTCGCTCTGACTCAACGCACGCCGCCGTGCCATGACGGCCCCCTGCTGCGACCGCAGTTCAGGCGCTCAGCTTCGCGTCTCGCCCTCGTCGGACTGACCGCTGATGGACTTGCGCATGGAGGTGTCGGCCTGGATGTTCCGCAGGTTGTAGTAGTCCATGATGCCGAGGTTGCCTTCGCGGAAGGCCTGCGAGATGGCCTTGGGGACCTCGGACTCGGCCAGGACGACCTTGGCGCGGTTCTCGGCCACCAGGGCCTGCATCTCCTGCTCGCGGGCCACGGCCATGGCCCGGCGGCGTTCGGCCAGGGCCTGGGCGACGCGCTTGTCGGCCTCGGCCTGGTCGGCCTGCAGCTTGGCCCCGATGTTCTCGCCCACGTCGACGTCCGCGATGTCGATCGAGAGGATCTCAAAAGCCGTCCCGGCGTCCAACCCCTTGTCCAGCACGCGCTTGGAGATGGTGTCCGGGTTCTCCAGGACGGTCTTGTAGGTCTCTGAGGAACCGATCGTGGTCACGATGCCCTCGCCGACGCGGGCGATGATCGTCTCCTCCTTGGCGCCGCCGACCAGGCGCTCGAGGTTCGCGCGCACGGTCACACGCGCCTTCGCCTTGAGCTGGATGCCGTCCTTGGCCACGGCGGCAATGGTATCGCGCCCCTTGAGCGGGTCCGGGCAGTCGATCACCTTCGGGTTGACGCTCGTCTGCACGGCGTCCAGGACGTCGCGGCCCGCCAGGTCGATCGCGCAGGCCTGGTTGAACGTCAGCGGGATGTCGGCCTTGCTGGCCGCCACCAGGGCGCGCACGACGTTCGGCACGTTCCCGCGCGCCAGGTAGTGCGTCTCGAGTGCCACGGTCTGGACCGGCAGGCCGGCCTTGATGGACATGATGCGGCTGTCGACGATGACCGACGGCCGCACGCCGCGCAGCGTCATGCCCACGAGTTCGAAGATGCCCACGTGGGCGCCCGCCAGCAACGCCTTGATGTACAGGAACCCATAGTTGAAGAAGAAGACCAACAGGGCCAGAGCGACGACGGCCAGGGCCAGAAGGACGACGACCAGGACGACATTCGCGGGGCCCGCCGCAGCCAGAATCGCATCCATTGCGTGCCACTCCTTTTCCGTAGACGGCGCATGTCCCCCCGGCGCAGAGGAAAAGCCCCTGCCACACCGGGTGATGGCTCGTACGTCTCCTCAGTCTCAGCCGCGAGGATGGCGCCCGCCGAACGGTCTCGCTCACGCCTCCCTGACGACGACGCGGTTCCCCGAGACCTCGATGACCCTGACACGTGTGCCCTTCGCCAGCATCTCGCCGCGTGTCACCACATCATAGCGTTTATCGCCCAGCCGGACAATGCCGCTGGGACGCAGCGCGCTCATCGCCTCCCCTTCCAGGCCGACCAGGTCCTCGCCGATCGTCGTCGACGCGCGGAAGCCGCGCTGGTCGCCCTTCAGGGCCATGAACCGGCCCACGAAGCCCTTCCACAGCGCAAAGAACAGCGGCACCCAGAGCACGGCGACGGCAACCAGCACGGCGCCCGCCGTCGTATGGCCGCCGGCAAAGGCCAGCACCACGCTGCCCGTCACCGCCGCCAGCCCCAGCAGACCCAGCACCGCGCCGGGAATGAACAACTCGATGACCATCGCCACCAGTCCGGCCGCGAACACGAAGATGATGACGTCCAGTTCGACCATCGCCGCCTCCCAGGAGTGTGGCGCGATCCCGCGCGCTCAGGCGCCCTCGCACCGCTCCACAACGACCCTCGGCCCCTGCACGGCCAGGATGCGCACGCGCGCGCCTTTCGGCACGAACTCGCCCTCCGTGACGACGTCCAGCAGCCTCTCGCCGAATTCCGCCCGGCCCGCCGGATGGAGCGGCGTGAGCGCCACGCCCACCTCGCCCGTCATTCCGGCCAGGCCCGGCGTATGCACCTCGCCGATATCGCCCACGTGGGCGGCCGCCAGGGTGTCCACGTGCGTGATGCGCCGGAAGAGCGGCACCGACGGCAGGAACCGCGCCAGGACGGCCATCAGCAGGCCCGACAGGGCAAAGGCCCCCAGCACCGTCACGATGCTCACCTCGAGGGTCCGCACCTGCTCGGCGGTCGTCGGCACTGTGAAGCCCTGGAAGGCCAGCACAAGGCTGACGAAGACGCACGCGATGCCGGCGATGCCGGCCACGCCGAAGCCCGGGATGACGAAGACCTCCAGGAGCAGCAGCACCATCCCGATGCCGAACAGCACGATCTCCAGCATGTGCACGTATGCCTGCGTCCACTTCACGATGAAGAACACCCCGAAGCAGATGAGCGCCAGCAGCCCGGGCAGGCCCACACCCGGCTGGCTCAGCTCCATGTAGAGCAGGATCATCCCTGCAACGAGCAGGAGGGGGCTGAAGGTGTCCAGCAGGGCCAGGAGCCGCTCCGACGCCGTCAGGTGCAGTTCGATCACACGGGCGGGGTCCAGCTCCAGGAGCTCGTACAGCTCCTCGGCCCCCGAGACGGCGGCGCGGGCGAACCCGAACTCGATCGCCTGCTCGCTGCCCACTGTCAGGAGTTCCCCGGCGTTCACCACGATGCGCTGGTCGACGATCTTCGCCAGCCGTTCCTCGTCCCACAGATCCAGCTCGGTGCCCTCGACGTACCGGTAGGCCCCCTCGGGCTCGTCCTCCATCTGCAGGCGGAGGACCTCGATCTCCTTGGTCACCATAGACCGCACGAGGGCCAGGGGGTAGCCGCGCGCCCGCGCGTACTTGAGCATGCTGTCGCGCACGACGGTCTGCTGCTTCTCGCCCAGGATCTCGCCGGTCGGCCCGACCGGGGCCACGTCGCCGATGCTCCCCAGGCGGGCGTCCATGTAGATCGCCTGACACGCCAGGGCCACCATGGTGCCGCCGCTGAACGCGTCGTTGTTCACGTAGGCGACGATGCGCAGGTCGTCCCTGGTGAAGACGAAGTCGCCCAGGGCGCGGGAGGCGTCCAGTGTGCCGCCGGGGGTGTTCAGCTCCAGGATGACCGTCCCGGCGCCGAGCCGTCGGGCACGTTCGATCTGGCGCATCACCGCCTTGGCCCGGGCGGAGTTGATGACGCCCTCGATCTTGATGACACACGCCTCGACGGGCTCCTGCGCCTCCTGAGCCCGCGCAGGAACGCCCCCGGACGACAGGACGCAGACGGCGACCCCGGCCAGCAGGAGCATGGCCGTTTTGTGCCGACCGTCTCGCCTTCCTGGCCTCACCGAGCGCCCCCCTGCCAGACGGAATGCCTGCGCCGCCGCGTCCTGCGGGCGATTATACAGTGCGCCAGGCGCCCGTGCCAGGCCCGGGACGAGCCCTACAGATGGACGGACCGGGCGGCATCGACTTCGGGCAGGGCCACGAGCCGGTCGATGCACGCCGGCGTGCAGGGAGTGTCGACGTTCAGAGCCAGCAGGGTCTTGCCCCCGACGTCGTGCCGCCCGACGGTCATCCGGGCGATGTTGACGCCGCCGGCGCCCAGGATGGCGCCGACCTTGCCGATAACGCCCGGCACGTCGTTGCCGTGGAGGATGAGCACGTCGCCGACGGGCGCCAGCTCGACCATGAACCCGTCGATGCGCACGATGCGCGCCAGTTCGGGGGCGAAGACCGTGCCGGCCGCCTCGAACGTTCCCGCATCGGTGACCAGGGAGATCTCGACAAGGTTGGCGAACCCGGCCTCCAGCCCCACCGTCGCGCTGCCGGTGATCCGGACACGCCGCTCGGCCGCCAGATGCGGGGCGCTGACGATGTTGACGTCGTCGCCCAGACTGCCCTGCATGACGCCCATGGCGCCGTAGCTGACGATGGGATCGGTGCTGCCCTCGGCGATCTCGCCGCGGCAGGAGACCTCGAGGCGCTCCGGGCGGCCCGTGCTGATCTGGGCGACGAGCTTGCCGATCCGCACGGCCAGGTCGCAGTAGGGCCGCAGGACCTTCATCTCCTCCGGCGCAACCGTGCCGATGTTGACGGCGTTGCGGTAGTGGCGGCGCTGCAGGGCGTCGACCATCTGCTCGGCGGCCTGCACGGCCACGGCGAGCTGGGCCGCATGCGTGGAGGCGCCCAGATGCGGGGTCGCCAGGACCTTGTCGTTCTGCACGAACTCGAAGCTCTCGGGAGGCTCGGTCGGGTAGACGTCCACCGCCAGCCCGCCGAGGCGGCCGTCGTTCAGGGCCGCCAGAACCGTCGCCTGGTCCAGCACGGACCCGCGCGCGCAGTTGATGATGCAGGCGCCCGGCTTCATCATCGCGACCTGCTCGGCACCGATCATCCCGCGCGTCTTGTCGTTCTCCGGGACGTGCAGGGTCACGTAGTCGCTCTCCCGAAGCAGGTCGGGCAGCTCGTCGACGAGTTGCACGCCAAGCTTGGCGGCCGTATCGGGGCCCACGAAGGGGTCGTGGACGCACACCCTCATGCCGAAGGCGATGGCGCGCCGGCTGACCTCCTGCCCCACGCGGCCGAACCCGATGACGCCCAGCGTGCTGCCGGCAAGCTGGCTGCCGAGGAACTGCGACCGGTTCCAGGCCCCCGACCGCATGGAGATGTAGGCCGGACCGATCTTCCGCGCCAGCCCCAGCAGCAGGGCGAACGTGTGCTCGGCCGTGCTGACGGCGTTGCCGCCCGGGGTGTTCATCACGGCCACGCCGCGACGCGACGCGGCGGCCACGTCCACGTTGTCCACCCCGACACCCGCCCGGCAGATGGCCTCCAGAACGTCGGCCGCCTGGAGCACCTCGCAGGTGATGCGCACGCCGGAGCGGCAGACGATGCCGCTGACGCCCCGAACGGCCTGCTTCAACTCGTCTTCGGACAGGCCCGGGCGGTTCACAACCGTCAGCCCCCCGGCCTCCAGTATCCGGCGGCATTCCTCGGGGAGCTTGTCGGCCAGCAGTACGGTCTTCATGGGATGTGGTTCCTTGTTGGGGAGACGGCGGCAGGAGAGCGGATTATAGCGCCCCATCCCCAACCCTGTCAAACCTGCCGCTCCCTCATTGAGAACCGGCGGGCGAGATGCTAACGTAGCTCGAGAACGTGCGGCGGATCTCTGGAGTTGGGAGCGCGGCGTGACGACGGCACTGGACATCGACCTGCAGACGCCCTTGGGGCGCTACCGGGCGATGCTGCTGATCCGCCGGACGGAGGAGGCGATCGGCGAGTTGATCGCCGAGGGCGTCGTGCGCGGCACGGCCCATCTGTCGATCGGCCAGGAGGCCTGCGCCGTGGGGGCCCTGGCGGCCGCCCGGCCGGACGATCCGGTGGTGAGCAGCCACCGGGGACACGGCCACTTCCTGGCGCGCGTGCTGGACCCCGCCCCCCTGCTGGCCGAGCTGATGGGCAAGGCGGCCGGCCCCTGCGCGGGCCGCGGCGGAAGCCAGCACCTCTGCAGCGTGCGCCACGCCTTCTACGGCACGAACGGCATCACCGGCGGCGGCCTGCCCGTGGCCACCGGCCTGGCGCTGGCCGAGAAGCTGACCGGCGGCGCCCGCACCGTGCTCTGCTTCTTCGGTGACGGCGCCAGCAGCCAGGGCACCTTCCACGAGAGCCTCAACATGGCGGCCCTCTGGGACCTCCCCGTCCTGTACGTCTGCGAGAACAACGGCTACGCGATGAGCACCCGCTTCCGGGACACGACCAGGGTGCCCAGCGTCGCCGCGCGCGCGGCCGGCTGCGGGCTGGAGGCCCGGCCGGTGGACGGCATGGACGTGGAAGCCGTGCGCGAGACGACCGCCGCCGCCCTGGACGTCGTGCGCACGCAGCGCCGGCCCATGCTGATCGAAGCCGAATGCTACCGCTTCTGCGGGCACTCGAAGAGCGACCGGCTCCTCTACCGCACCCGCGACGAAGAGGCGGCCTGGCAGCGGCGCGACCCGCTGCGGACCGCCCGCGCGCGGCTGCTCGCCGACGGCCTGGCACCGGAGGCCCTGGACGCACTCGAACGCGGCGTATGCACGTGTGTCGCAGACGCCCGCCGCACCCTCGCCGAGGCGCCCGCGCCCACGCCCGAACAGGTGCTCACCTCCCCCTACGCCAGCGAGACCGCCCCGTGAACCAGCCGCGCACGCCCACCCTCTGCGACGAACTCCGCCGCGCGCTGCGCGAAGCCCTGGAGCACGACCCCCGGCTGATCCTCCTGGGCGAGGACCTGCGCGAATACGGCGGCGCCTTCGCGGTCACTCGCGGCCTGCACGAGGCCTTCCCGGACCGCGTCCTGAACACCCCGATCAGCGAGAACGGCTTCGTCGGCGTGGCCACCGGCGCGGCCATGGCCGGGATGCGCGTCGTCGTGGAGTTGATGTTCATGGACTTCGTGACGCTGGCCATGGACCAGATCGTCAACCACGCCGCGAAGATCCACTACATGTACGCCGGCCAGATCAACGTGCCCATCGTGCTGCGCATGCCGTTCGGCGGGCACCGCGGCTACGGCCCCAGCCACTCGCAGTCCCTGGCCGCCTGGTTCCTGAGCGTGCCGGGACTGAAGGTCGTCGCGCCGTCGTCGGCCGCGCATGCGGCCGCCCTGCTGACGGCGGCCATCCGCGACGACGATCCGGTGCTGTTCCTCGAACACAAGTTGCTCTACGGCCGCCGGCTGCAGGCGGAGCCGGAGGGGCTGGAGCAGGTCGCCATCGGCCGGGCGCGCGTGGTGCGCACGGGCACGGACGTGAGCATCGTGACATATGCCCACGGCGTGCTCCTGGCCCTTCAGGCGGCTCAGGACCTGGCGCGGGAGGGCATCGAGGCCGAGGTCGTGGACCTGATGACACTGAAGCCGTACGACGCCGAGGCCGTCTTCGCCTCCGTACGCCGGACGGGGAAGGCCGTCTTCCTGGAGGAGGGCGTCAAGACGGGCGGGGTCATGGCGGAGCTGTGTGCCGCCGTCGCCGAGCAATGCCTGTGGGACCTGGACGGCCGGCTCGTGCGCGTGGGCGCGCGCGACCTGCCCATTCCGGCCGCCGTGGACGCCGAGGCGATGGTCCTGCCCGGCGTGGCGGACGTGGTGCGCGCCGCCCGGGCCGCATGCGACGCGTAAGTCAGTGCCGAAGAAGCACTTCAAGCATCGCGCGGTCCAGGTTGTGGCCCTCGAGGTCCTCGTAGCGGACGTCCTGCCGCCCGCTGTCCAGCACGCCGAAGGCCCCGCGCAGGTTCCAGAGCGCCCAGCCGATGCCGTACTCGTCCAGCACCGTCAGGGCGTCCTCCAGCCAGGCCAGGACGACCGCGTGCGGCACGGGGCTGTAGGCGCCGCCCTCGCTGCAGTGCACGCCGACGCCGGAATCGGCCAGTTCCTTCCATGGGCGCCAGTACTCGCGCAGCCGGTCGATGTCCCACAGGTCCGAGCCGCGGGCGCCGGGCGGCCCCGGCCAGTGGGGCTCCGGATGCGCCTCGCCGCCGGCCCACGGGGCCTTGTAGTGCGTCAGCCAGTGCGGCTCGTAGGCGCGGGTCGCCTGGGCCACGCCCAGGTCGACCAGCTCCGGCACCGGACGCCGCCCCCAGAGGTAGCCGTCGCAGATGACCAGCCGCCCGGGGTCCTCGGACCAGATGGCGTCGGTCACCTGCCGCACGACCTGGCGGTAGCGGGCAGGCGTGAAGCCGTGATCGCCGATGCGGGCCGGCTCGTTGAAGAGGTTGAAGCTCAGATCCTCGGCGGGGACGCCCGCATAGCGGGCTGCGAACGTCCGCCAGTGGGCGGTGCAGGTCCGGCGCGCCTCCTCATCGGTCCAGACGCTCAGCGCCTCCTGCGGGCTCGCCACGGTGTAGCCGGGTGCGCGGTGGAAGTTCATGCAGACGTGGATGCCGTGCCGACGGCCGGACTCCAGGGCCTCGTCCAGGTCCTCCAGAACGCGCTCGTCGATGCGCGCGGGATCCCCGTCGACGATCCAGCAGCGGTAGTCGAGCGGCAGCCGGGCGAAGTCGAACCCCCAGTCCCGCATCCGCCGGAAGTCGGCCTCCGGGAACGCGGCCATCCGGTCAACGTTGAACATCGAGAGCAAATTGAACCCCCGCCACCGGGGCAGTTTCGCGGCCGAGACCATGATTCGGCTCCTTGCACGGAGAAGGCGACACGTAGCTACGCCAGTTCGCGGAACACGGCGCTGAGGGCCTCGGTGTGCTCCGCGACGTCCCGGAGAGTACGGGCTTCGACCGTCAGGCGCGCGATCGGCTCGGTGCCGGATGGGCGCACGCAGAACCACCAGTCCGGGTAATCGACGCGGACGCCTTCGCACCCTGCCACGGCCCCGGGGGCGCACCGGCGCTCGACGGCGCCGTCGGCCTCGCAGGTGATCTCGACCGGCGCCGGCCCCCGGTCCAGGGCATGGAGCGCCACCCGGCGGCACACCGCCAGCGCCCGGTCCTGGTGGTCGAACCGGAAGACCGGCTCGCTGAATGCGCGCACCCAGGGCCCGGGAAGCGACTGCACGAACCGCCCCAGCCGGTCATCGCGCACCATGTGCAGCAGGTGCAGTGCGGTGATCAGGGAGCTGTCGCAGCAGAAGAAGTCGCGGTAGTAGTAGTGGCCCGCGTCCTCGCCGGCGAAGGTCACCTCGGGCCGTGCGCGCATGGCCGCCTTGATCTTCGCGTGGCCCACGGGCACCAGGACGGGTTCGGCGTCGCGGAACAAATCCAGGCACTTGCGGCTGGTCGACTGGCCCACGGCGAACGGCAGTCCGGGCACCGTCTCGCGCAGGCGGGCGGCCAGGGTCGCGATCACCTCGCTGCCGTCGACCACGTGCCCGTCTTTCAGCACGGCTACGACGCGGTCGGCGTCGCCGTCGAAGGCCAGCCCGAGGGCGGCATCGCCCTCGGTCACCGCCCGGACGAGGTCCTTCAGGTTCTCGCGGCGGGAGGGATCGGGGTGGTGCGCGGGGAAAGCGCCGTTCGGCTCGAAGTTCAGCGGGACGGTCCGGCACCCCAGGCGGCGGGCCAGACGTTCCCACAGCAGGCCGCCGACACCGTTGCCGGGGTCGACGGCGATGGGCACGTCCAGCACGTCCGGCCGGCCGACCAGGTCCAGCACGAAGTCCAGGTACTCCTCCTCGGCCGCCAGGCGCTTCAGAACACGTTCCTCGCCCCCACCGGCCACGGCCGGCGCACGGCCCATCGCCTCGCGGATGTCGGCGAGTCCGTTCAGTGCCCAGACGGGCTCGCCGCCGCGGCGGACGATCTTGAAGCCGTTGTACTGGGGGGGGTTATGACTGGCGGTAATCATCACGCCCAGGTCGAAGCCCTCGCCGTGTCCGCTGGTGGCGTAGTAGACGAGTTCGGTCGGGCAGAGCCCCAGCGAGGTCACCTCGGCGCCGGCCTCCCGCAGGCCGGCCGCCAGGGCCGCGCAGAGCGCCGGAGAGCTGATCCGCACGTCATGGCCGATGGCGAAGCGACGGCCGCCCAGCGCCCGCGGGAGCACCCGCCCCAGCAGGCGCGCGAAGGACTCGTTCAACTGGTCCGGGTACGTGCCCCGGATGTCATAGGACTTGAAGACGACGGCAGGCAGTTCGGGCACGGTCCTCTCCTGAGCTGGCGATGCAGGCGTATGATAGACGAAGGCGGGGAAAGCCACAAGCGGCCGGGCCGGCGGCCCGGCTCACGCCGGGGCGGCGCCGGTGCCTTCGTCCAGGCACGCGTTGAGCAGTTGCGAGAGGCGCGAGGCGATCTCCTCGAGCCGCGCCTCGGTGATGCCCGGGTTGACGACCTCGATGCGGCCGCCGTCGGATCGGCGCTGGAGCACCAGCGCCTCGGAGTCGGCCCGGCGGCTCACCTCGATGAGCTTCAGCTCCTTGCGGCGCATCAGGTAGAGGGCCAGCACGAAACGGAACGCGCGCTTCTGCTCGTCCTGCGCCCCGCTCAGGCGTTCGAAGAACTCCAGCATCACCGCGGTGTCCAGAACGGGCTTGCGCGCGGGCGCCGCGCGCCGTGTGCGCCAGAAGCAGAAGACGTCGGCCGGCGGCCCGGCCTCCCAGCAGTCGGCGCACAGGTCGCGCCTCTGGAGGTCGTCGCCACACTCGATCAGACAGGAGAACAGCAGGCGGTTCAGGGGGAAGGGCTTCCCGCACCCGCAGCAGCAGTCCGCGCCCTTGGTGATGTGCCAGGTGTCCGCCACGTGTCCCGCCCCTTACCCCGCCAGGTGACGCGCAACCTTCTCGGCCACGCTCCGGCGAACGCCGGCCGTCCGGCGCGTCAGATCATCCATCTCGCGGCAGGCGACCTCCGTCGCACCGTCGTCCTTCAGGTACTTCAGGTTCACCTCGACGTTCAGGCGGGCCGCCGCACATGCCGCCTCGGCCAGCACGGCGCTGACGCCGACGTCCGTGATCAGGTTCGGGTTGCCCGCGTCGGCCAGGCGGTCCGCCGCTTCGGCCACCCGCGCGCACTGCCGCATCACGTCCAGGGGAGCCTCCATCGCCCCTCGGAGCGCAGTCCGGATCGCCTCGCGCCGCGCGCCGCGTTCGGCCTGCGTGCCCTTCGGCATCCCGTAGGCGGCGTGGACGCGGCCGTAGGCGACGACGTCGCCGTCGACAAGCTCCAGGAGACGGTCCCGACAGGATCCCAGAACCTCGCACAGCGCGCGGGCTTCGTCGGCCGACCGCGCGCAGTCCGCCGACTGCGCGCAGTCCGCCGACTGCGTGCAGTCGGCCGACTGCGTGTAGTTCGCGGACATCTCGCCCATCGCCGCCGCCAGCGCCCCGGCCAGCGCGCTGACGCTGCCGCCGCCGGGCGTGGGCTTGCGGGCGGCCGCCTCTTCGACGTAGGCGCTGAGGGACCCCTGGCGGTACATGGGCATCACTCGAGGATCTGCACGCGGCTGCCGACGGTCATAAAGTCATACAGCTCGCCGACATCCAGGTTCTTCATGCGCAGGCAGCCGTTCGAACACTTCGTGCCGATGGACGTCTCGTCGTGCGTGCCGTGGATGCCCAGGCCGGTGGCGCCGGGCTCGTCCCGGAACCCGATCCAGCGGTCGCCGAGCAGATGGCCCTCCTGGCCGTATTCGACGATGCCGCCCTCGGGCTTGTACCACGTCGGCTCCACCAGCATATTGGCCACCTCGAACTCCCCGCACGGCGTCAGGTCCTCCCGCCCGATGCCCATGGGATATTCCTTCACGTAGACCCCGTTCATGAACAGCGCCAGACGGAACTCGCCCTTCCAGGCCACGACGCTCGCCGGGCCGGCGATGATCTTCAGGCGCTGCCCGGGCTTCACCCGGTCCGTCCGCATCCCGTTCAGGCGCTGGATCATGCGCCAGTGGACGCCGTACTTGCGGCCGATCGTCGTGAGGACCTGGCCGGCCTGCACTTCATGCACGATGGCTCCCTCGACCGAGCGCGGGGAGAACACCAGGTCGGCATTGATGCCGTCCAGCAGGGCGCGCAACCGCGCGGCCGCCTCGCCCCGCGAGTGGACGTACAGCTCGCTCAGCAGCGCGCGCGCTTCCAGGCGCCGGCCCTCCTGGAGCAGTCGAGCCGCCTGGTCGACCTGCGCGGCGAACTCCGCTCCCGGCAACTGCGACGGCCCACGCGCCGCAACCGGGAGGGATGCACCCGGGGGCGGAGCAGCCGCCCCGACCGAAACGGCCGGCTCGGCCGGAGTCGGCGCGGCAAGCCGCGTGCCGGCCGCCGCCACGGGCGCGGCTGCGGCCACGGGCGCGGCCGCGGCCGCAGCGGCCGGCGAAGGGGAGCCACTGTCGATGACGACCACGTCGTCGTCCCCGGATCCGACGCCCTGCGGAGCGGGTGCGTCGCCGTCGCGTCTCTTCGACACGATGATCCCCAGAAGAGCCGCCGCAACGATCAGGGCCACCAGCTTCTTCATCCTTCTCCCGCCCTCGCTGTGCCGACGTGTGGATGCGCGCCCTTCAGGTTACAGAAGGCGGGAATCGCGATGCAAGGCGCCCGGGACGGACGCCCGGGGGAACCCGCGCGCCCGTGCAGCACAAGTGATGATCGGCGGATGCTTTACAGTGATCCGAGCGACGTGGCCCGCCGCCCCGACGGGACGGAACCGCGGGAGGATTTTCGGCACGGGCGCCGGGGCCGCCGGCCTATGCGGCCTCCCGGTCCGCCGCCCGGGTGCGAACGCGCCGGAGCAGCCGGGCGACCATCCCGGCAAGCCCCAGGGCCACGAAGGCCGCGCCGGCCCCGATCAACACCCTGCTGACCATCGGCCTGCTCCCGCCCGACGACGCCTCGAGCCCCGGCAACGCGCTCAGGCGTTCGGCTGGCTCCTCACCTTCCGGATGATGGCGTCGGCCCTCGAGTCGGAATGGATGAAGTCCTCGGCCGACACCACAGTGTTCCCGCCGGCATCCTTGGCCTGGCGGAGTGCCCGGCCGGCCGCCTGGACGACGTCGTGCATCGTCTCGCCGTTCACGGGGTAGGCGGCCACACCGATGCTGACGTGCAGGGAGTCCACGACCTTCCCCCCCTCGGCCTGGCAGACGCATTCCTCGACGCTCACCCGCAATCGCTCGGCCGGGATATGCGCCTGGCGTCGGTCGGTCTGGGGCAGGACGGCCAGGAAGTCATCGCCGCCGATGCGCCCGAACACGTCACAGGAACGCAGTTGCCGGGCCATCGTCCCCGCCAGCGTCCTGAGCACGACATCCCCGGCCTGGTAGCCGTGGCCGGCATTCACCTTCCCGAAGCCGTCCAGGTTCACCCAGAGCACCGAGACAAAGTCCCCGTGACGGCGGGCGAGGTCCTCATGCTCGGCAAGGCGCATGTCCAGATAGCGGGAATTGAAGACGCCGGTCCCTGCGTCCAGGAGCGTCCGCCGCTCCATGGCCTCATTGACCACCCGCGGGGTCCTGCACCGCACGCAGAGCCCGTAGCCGCTGACGAGCAGCGACCACGCCGTCCCGGCCGGGAGCACGACGCGCGCCACTGCCGGCAGCGAGGACCACTGGGGGACAAGGTAGCCGAGCGCAACCATCAAAAGGATCGTCAGGCAGATGGAGCCGACGAAGATGATGCGCAACGGCCACTCGATCTGCTCGAACTCACATTCCGGCGATGCACCCATCGGCGATCTCCTTCGTGACACAGTCGGAGCGACCGAGAGCGTACCGCATGCTGCGGACAGCATGCAAGTGCGCGGAAAGACCTCAGAGCCACTTCATCCCGTGGATCGGCCAGAAGACGAAGAACGCCCGTCCGATGATGTTCGCCGCCGGCACTCCGGGACGCGGCCACATGCGGCTGTCGCTGCTGGCGGGGCTGTTGTCGCCCAGCACGAAGTACTCCCCGTCGCCCACCTCGTAGCCGTCCCGGCCCTCGGCATCACCGCCCATATTGCAGTAGTACACGTCGCGCTCGATGATGACGCGCTCCCAGGCGACCTGCGCGCCGCGGGCTCCGAACCGGACGGCCCGGCGACCGCCGGGCTCCCCGCGGTAGTCGAGGCGGAAGACCTCCCGGCCGTCCACGCACGCCACCAGGCGGTCGTCGTAGTTCTCCAGAACCACCCAGGTCGACCGTCCCGCCGCCAGCGGCTGGTATTCGCGCGTCGAGAGCACCTCCTCGCCGTCGCGAAGCACCGCACCCGGCTGCGTGCCGGCCCCCAGCGACAGGAGGAAGGACCGGCCCGCATCCTCGATCGCCAGCAGGACGGCGGCGTCCGCATCGGCTTCGAGGACCCTTACGCGCGCCCGGATGCGCACGTCCCCCACCTCGTAGCGCCCCGCCGCCCCGAGGGCGGACGGCGCGGCGTCGTAGCTGACCCCGTCGTACGCATAGTGGTCCTTGACGCGCCGGGCATACGCGGCCAGGGCGTCCCCGTGCCCGCGGGCGTCGACCGTCAACCGGCCGCTCTCCTCGTCCAGGCGCCAGGCGTCCGCCGCCCCGCCGAGGTCCCAGACCGGCTGCCCGGCCTCGCGGGGCACGAAGCGGGAGTCGAACACGGGCATCCACAGCGACGCCTGCACCTGCGGCGGCTTGCGCACGATCCGGCCGTCGGCATGCACGTCGCCGTCCCGCAGCTCGATCCTCTCGCCCGGCAGGCCCACCACGCGTTTGATGAAGTTCTTCGTGGACACATGCAGCCGGTCCGACCCGCAGTAGGGGCACAGAAGGCCCTCCAGGGACGTCACCGAGCCCGTCCAGTCGCAGTCGGCGCAGCGCGCTTCGTAGGCGGGGTAGAGGAACACCACCACCTCCCAGCGCCGCGGCGCACGGAGGTTGTAGACGAACTTGTTGACGAAGATGCGGGCGGCCCCGCGGGGGATGCGGTTGGCGGCGTCCGTGCCGGACAGCACGGTCCCGTCGGCGGCGTGGGCCGTGTTCCACAGCCAGGCGGGCCGCCGGAAGGCCAGGTTCTCCCCGCGTTCGTATACCGAAGCCCCCGGCCAGACGTGGCGGCAGTTCGGACACTCGACCTCGCCCTCGACGCTCTCCTTGTCGCGCCCGACCGACAGCGTCCAGCCGCAGTTCGGGCAGCGCATCTCCTTGTGCACGCCCACGAGCGTCGGCGCCATGCTGCCGTGCTGTATCCGGAAGGCCTCCACGACCAGTTGCCGCAGGACGAGCACGATCAGCAGAAGGGCCGCGATGTACTCCAGGTTGTCGCGCCAGGGCGTCCGCTCCACGGGCGGCCCGGACCGGAACGCTTGCCGACCGGCCGCTCCCTGAGGCTGTCTGGTCATCGCCGCCTCCTCCCCGTCCCCGTCGGGGGCCTGCATGGTCACGATTCCTCGCCCTCCAGGACCGCCATGAACGCCTGCTGCGGGATGAACACGTTGCCGACGGCCTTCATGCGCTTCTTGCCCGCCTTCTGCTGCTCCAGCAGCTTGCGCTTGCGGGTGATGTCGCCCCCGTAGCACTTGGCGGTCACGTCCTTGCGCAGGGCGCTGACGGTCTCGCGCGCGATCACCCGGCTGCCGATCGCCGCCTGGATCGGGATGACGAACTGGTGCCGGTCGATCTTCTTGCGCAGCAACTGCACGATGCGGCGGCCGCGCCGGTCCGCCTCGCTCCGGTGGCAGATGATCGAGAGCGCGTCCACCGGCCGCTTGTTCACCAGCACCTGCACCTTCACCAGATCGCTGGCCCGGTAGCCGACCACCTCGTAGTCCATCGTGCCGTAGCCGCGCGTGAACGACTTCAGCTTGTCGAAGAAGTCATAGACGACCTCCGCCAGGGGCATCTCGTACAAGATGCGCGCCCGCTGGTCGCCCAGGAACTCCGTGCGGCCCTTCTCCCCGCGACGCCGCTCGATCAGCTTCATCACGTTGCCCATGAACTGCACCGGCAGGATCAGGCTCACCTTCACCCAGGGCTCCCGCACCTCGGCCATCTCGTCGGGCTGCGGCATCCGTGCGGGCCGGTCGATCCGCTCCACGCGACCGTCCTTCCAGACGATCTCGTAGGTCACGTTCGGCGCCGTCTGAATGATCGCGATGTCGTTCTCCCGCTCCAGCCGCTCCTGCACGATCTCCATGTGCAGCAGGCCCAGGAACCCGCACCGGAACCCGAATCCCAGCGCCTCCGAGGTCTCCGCCTCGAACACGAACGACGAATCGTTCAGCGACAGCTTCTCCAGCGCCGAGCGGAGCGCGCCCAGGTCACCGCTCTCCTGCGGGTAGAGGCCGCAGAACACCATCGGCTTCGGCTCGCGGTAGCCGGGCAGCGGCTGCGGCGTCGGGCGGTCCCGCAGCGTGATCGTGTCGCCGATCCGCACGTCGCGGATGTTCTTGACCCCCGCCATCAGGTAGCCGACCTCCCCGCAGCCCAGCCGGTCCTGCGCCTCCATGGCGGGGCGGAAGATGCCCACCTCGGTCACCTCGCACTCGCGCCCCGATCCGACGAGGCGGATCACCTGCCCCGGCTCGATGCTCCCGTCCACCACCCGCACGAACAGCACCACGCCGCGGTACTCGTTGTAGAACGAGTCGAACACCAGCGCCCGCAGCGGCCCGTCCGCGTCGCCGCCCGGCGCGGGCACCCGCTGCACGATCGCCTCCAGAAGCTCCGTCACGCCCTGGCCCGTCTTGCCGCTCACGGCCAGGATCTCGTCCGGGTCGAACCCGAACGTCTGCTCCATCTCGTCCATCGTCTCGATCGGGCGCGCATCCGGCAGGTCGATCTTGGTCACGGCCGGGATGATCGTCAGCCCGTGGCTGAGCGCCAGGTCCAGGTTCGCCACCGTCTGCGCCTGGATCCCCTGGTTGGCGTCCACCAGCACCACGGCCCCCTCGCAGGCCCGCAGGCTGCGGGACACCTCGTAGCTGAAGTCCACGTGCCCGGGCGTGTCGATCAGGTTCAGTCGCCGCTGCGCCGAGCCGGACGGGTGGAACATCGTCACGCAGCTCGCCTTGATCGTGATGCCGCGCTCGCGTTCCAGGTCCATGTCGTCCAGCATCAGCTCATGGAACTCGCGGTCGGCCACCGCGTGCGTCAACTGCAGGAAGCGGTCGGCCAGCGTGGACTTCCCGTGGTCGATGTGGGCGACGATGCAGAAGTTGCGAATGCACTCGGGCATGAACGGGAGAACCACAAAAGGGACCATCAGCCGGCGCCGGCCGGCAGCCAGAGGGGGGCGTCCGCGTGTAGATGCAGCATATCAAATGTGCCCGCGGGCTTCAAGACGCGCGCCCCGCCGGCGGCTGTGTTTGACATCGCGCCCGGTTTGGGCTATATAGGAGACATGCGGGCACGCAGGCTCGCAGCCCATCGCGGTACCCCCTTAGCTCAGTCGGCAGAGCAGCGGATTCTTAATCCGCGAGTCCGGGGTTCGAGCCCCCGAGGGGGTACCAGCTAACTCCCGGCGCAGGCCGAGTTTAGGATCTGCGCCGTTTTCTCTCCCCCTGCCGCAACTGTCCCGCGATCCGATTCTGATACCTCCGCCAGGACCGCGCCGAACGGCAGCCGGCTCTGTGCATCGCGTAACGCTTCCGGCATGAGGCCCGTGTAGTGTTTGACCGTTGTGCCGATCGCGGTGCGCCCGGCGAGCTTCTGCGTCACTGCCGCACTCACGCCGGCCATCGCAAGCTGACCGACGAACGTACGCCGCAGGCCGTGGATCGTGCAGCGCTTCACCCCGGCCCTCTTGACCAGGCGCATGAAGCCACGGTGCACGTTGTTCCCCACCCACGCGCCCTCAGGCGAATGGCTCCGCTCCGGGCGCCGTTTCGTGACACCGCCCACTCGCTCCAACCCCAGCCACAAACACTTCCATCGGCCCCGCGCCTCTGGGACTGCCTCCCAGACATCGTTGCCCGGTCTCTTCCAGTCAGTCCCACTGCTGCCCAAGACACGCCGACGTCGGGCAGGCGGCAGCCACATCGTCGCCACGGATGCCGGGCCAGTGTTCGGTCCGTCACCTGGCTTCGGCAGCATAGAGCACCTCAGACCGGCCGGTCTTCGGTTCGAACATGCAGACCTCCTTCTCGCCACGCACGTAGACGATTTCTCCGTCAGTTCCGACCCAATCCAGCCACGTGGCCTCGGGAAACTCCAGCACCAGGGAACCTGCTGCTGCATCCCAGACAGTCGTTCTTCCGAACGTCCCGAAGGCCAACAGATCACCGGTTGGGGACCACCTGAGCGGCGGGATGCCGAAAGAAGCCAGCTTCGTTGGCGTCGTCGCGCCTGCAGGCAGGAGGTAGACGAACCCCGACCGGCCGCCTGTGAGAAAGGCGAGATCGCCACTGCTGCTCACTGCCAGCGCCGTCGCTTTCACGCCGCCAACCACGGGTGTGGTAGCCGCCGTCTCGACATCCAGTCTCCAGATGCCGTCAGAGTCTGCCATGTATCCCCTGGCATAGAGCAACTCGCTCCCCGCCTGACCCCATGCGTATGCACACCGGAAGACGTCCGCTGTGTCGGTCACGTATCTGAACGCACTTGCCGTCACGTCGATGACTGCGAGATCACGCCTCTCGGTGTAGTGGGCGATGAACCTCCCGTCAGGCGAGAACAGAGGATACTGAAGGATAGGGGATCCCCGGAGGCTCGCCAAACGCGTGAGCCGCCCATCGTCGGGATTCAGCCTCCACACTGCCCAATGGAGGCCCCCCGTGATGGATCGCGTCACGGCAGCGAAGACCACACCGGTGTCATCGGGGCACCAACTGAACCCCAGACCCAGGTCGATCATCACTGCCCCGTTCGGAAGATCGTACGTGGTCACCTCCTTGCTCTGCAGGGAGAGCACACACAACTGGTGGAGCTGGGATTCCGCGGCCGTCTCGCCTGCAGAACGCCGTTGGCGGAACACGACCCTGTCACCGGCGTGACTGGCGGTCAAGCCATCGATGCGAACGTCCGGGACCGCGTGCGCGACTCCCTGAACGGCCGTGAGCGCAACCACGACACTGAGGGCGAATGCTCGGACCTGACGCATCTGTGTCTCCTGAGGATGACAAGTAGACGCCTCGAACTCGCGCAACACCACCGTCCCCCCGCCAGAGCCAGGCTCAGCCAAGGGGGCAGAGTACACCTCTATGGCAACACCTCCGCTGCTACGACGTCTCGCGATTCATCACTGCATCGTCGTCTGCCGTGCTCACTGCCTCGCTGGCCCTGCGCAGCCGGCACTGCCTGCGTGGCGCCGATAGCGGCGCGAACACCTTGACCCCAGTTCAGAACACACAGCGCTTCACCTCGACCCTTCTGCCGAAGCCGACCGGCAGTCCTTCTCCACGCGCCCCGGCCCGGGCGTTTCGTGCACCTCGTAGGGTCAGTGATGCTCTCGGTCAGTTCGCTGTGGGCGCAATCAGTGCCCATCAGTGTCGATCTGTGGCTCGTTGGCCGTTGCCGCTGTCGTGCGTCCGGGTTCCGTCCAGCCCATAGCAGCCCGTTGAAGGAGTCCTCGTGTGTGGCACAGACGCCCTCTCCTGTGCGCTCTTGCCTGCAAGCAGGCCGTTCCAGATCTGGACCAACAGCCGACGGCGGCTGTTCCACACTTCTCCAACCGGCTCATGGGCGGCGGTATCCGTGCCCATCCGCCGTGATCCGTGTCCAACCTCGCCGCACTGAAGTCGTCCAGCCGCGCCGATCGACCCGCGTCGCCACGGTTTCGTCGTCGGTATGTTCCGGTTCGGAGACGGTCTCCTGAGCTTCGCCGCCATTATGCCCGCCTCAGGCCCCGTGTCAATCCCCCTTTTCGGCATCTTTCGGGCACGTGAACGCACACTGCTTGATCCCGGCCTGAAGCACGTCATAGTACAGTCAGGAAGGGATCGTGGAATCCGCGAGACGATCCGGACCTCCCCACCCGGTCGGCAGGGAATCTCCGGAGGATGCCTTAGACGGTGCAAGCCGGCGCCGGCGATGGAACCGCCCGGAGGGCAGAGCCTGTGGAGCGGTGACGAGGGGAACGGGCCCGAGGGCGTCCGGCACGGCGGCCGTCGAGGAGAGGGTGCGGCTACTCGCCGTCCTGGTGGTTCTCCAGCAGCGTGGGCAGGGCGGCCTGGGCCTGGTTCTGCATGCTCTTGCCGACCTTGAAGCAGACGACGGCCTTGGCGGGAACGTGCACGACCTCGTCGGTGCGCGGGTTCCTCGCCTTGCGGGCCGGCTGGAGCCGCGTGTCCAGGACGCCGAAGTTCCGGAACTCCATGCGGTTCCCCTTGGCAAGCTCGGCGATCACCTCGTCCAGGAACATCTGGATGATCTCTTTCGTCATGACTTGGGGATACCCCGTGCATTTGGCGATTCGCTCGCAGAGTTCCCGCTTCGTCACGGTTCGATTGGTCACCGCTGATGCCCCTTTCGACACGCCGCCGTCACGGCTGCTGGAAACCTGTGTGCAGGCTGGGTTTGAAGCAATCGGAGTCGAATTCTATGCGAACCGCTCTGCCTTGTCAAGGAGAATCCCCCGCCCCGGCGGCGGCGACGCGCGTCGCTACTTGTTAATCCTGAACCGCTTACGTCATCGCCCCTCGATGCCACCCCCCCGCCGGCGAGCTTGCATCGGTACGCGGGCCCGGGTAACCTGAATGGAACCTGTGAGGCCCGTCCGAGCCGCGCCCACCCACGCCAGAGAGGCCGCAGACGGCATGATGGCCGTCCTGTTCCAGAACGTGCACCTGACCGATCCGGCCGCCGGCGTCGACGGCACGCGCGACGTGCTCGTCGTCGGCGACCGCGTCCGTTGCGTCGGAGACGCCGCCCAGGTGCGGCGCGCCCTGGCCGAGGCCGCCGTCGCGCAGTGCACCACGGTGCACGGCGCAGGCCTCTGGCTCTGGCCCGGCCTCGTGGACGCGCACGTGCACCTCCGCGAGCCGGGCTTCACACCCAAGGAGACCATCCGCACCGGCACGGCGGCGGCCGCCGCCGGCGGCTTCACAACCGTGGTCTGCGAGCCGAACACCGACCCCCCGCCCGACACGGCGGAGCGCGTCCGGGCGCTGCGCGCCCGCATCGCCCGCGACGCCGCCGTCCGCGTGCGGGTCAAGGCCGCGATGACGCGCGACCGGCTCGGCCGGGAGCCGGTGGACATCGCCGCGCTGGCCGCCGAGCCGGACGTCGTGGCGTTCAGCGACGACGGCGACCCGATCGTGCCGGCCGCTCTGATGGCCGAACTCTGCCGCCGGGCCGCCGCATGCGGCGCCCTGCTCTCGCCCCACTGCGAGGACTCGCCGCGCGCCCTGCAGGCCTTCGGCGACGGCGCCGAGCCGGGCTTCGCCCCCCGGGAACCCTATGCGAACGAGGCGCTCTACGTCGGACGCGACCTGGCGCTGGCCGTCCGGGCCGGCTGCCGGATCCACTTCTCGCACGTCAGTCTGGCCGAGACGGTCCGGGCCGTCGCCGCCGCAAGGCCCTCGGCCCCGGGCCGCACGGTAACCTGCGAGGCGACACCCCACCACCTGCTCCTCTGCCGCCAGGACTACGCGCCGGGGCAGGCCCCGGGCGTCAACCCGCCCATCCGGACGGCCGAGGACCGCGACGCCCTGCGCCGGGCGCTTCTGGACGGCTCGGTGGACTGCATCGCCACCGACCACGCGCCCCACACGGCCCAGGACAAGGCCGCCGGGGCGAGCGGGCTGGTCGGGCTGGAGACCGCGCTGGGCCTGGTTCTGACCCATCTGATCGGCCCACAAGGGCTTACGCCGGCCGATGCGGTGCGCCGGATGAGCCTGGAGCCGGCCCGCATCTTCCGCCTGCCGGCCGGCACACTGGCCCCCGGAAGCCCGGCAGACATGGTGCTGATCGATCCCGCACGCCGGTGGACCGTGCGGCCTGAGGACTTCCGCTCGAAATCCCGTAATACCCCCTTCGCCGGCCGGCAGATGAAGGGGCGGGCCGTCGCCACCTACGTCGGCGGCCGACCGGCCTGGGCCGACCCCTCCTTCGGGGAGCGCATGGCGGAGGACCGCCCGTGATCGTCTACGTGCACGGCCCCAGCCTGGTGCAGTACCTGGCGCAGAAGGAAGACCCCCTGGTGAGCGAGGGCGACCGCGACCGCACGCACGACAACGTGATCCTCTGGCTGGGCCGCTACTGCGAGGTGAGCGACTGCCGGGCCGTCGTCGTCTTCGATGACCTGCCGCCGGACGACGTGCGCACGCCCGTCGAGCGCCGCGGCCGCGTGCGCGTGCTGAACCTGCCCCACGGCGGCGACGCGATGCGGGAGATCGGCGGACCGGCCAACCGCTCGTCGGCCGAGGAACGCACCCTGGTGGTCACCGACGACCACCGGTTGCGCTCCGCGCTGGAGCGCGGCGCCGCCACGGTGCTCTCGCCGGGCCAGTTCGTGACGCGGGCCCGCCAGTCCATGCGCCCCGAGGACGAGATGAAGCCGGACGAGCCGGACGAGAAGTTCGCCGGCCTGACGGACGAGGAGGTTCAGTTCTGGCTCCGCTACTTCGAGAACGAACGGTGAGCGCACCGGCGACACAGCCGCCCGCACCCGCGCCCGCACGCGCACGCGTGCGCCGGGCCCGGCTGATCCCGGCGCTGGCCGTCACCGCGTTCTGTGCGGTCATGTGGGGGCTCCTCATCCGCGTGAACCTCCGCCGGCCGTCCCCCGCGGACCCCGGGGCGGCCTACGCCAACCTGCTGGCGCCCGGCCAGGACGAGCGCACGGCCGAATGGGGCCTCTTCCTGGGACCGCAGCGCGTCGGCGGCTCGACGATGCGCGTGCAGCGCAACAGCGACGGCACGCTGGCCCTCCGGACGGTCGTTCGCGTGGACCCCGGGGCCGCCGGACGCCTTGCCGCCGGCCTGACGGGGACCCTCCAGGTCGAGTTCCGCTCCATCATCTCGCCCCTGCGCGGACTCCTGTCCTGGCAGATCGAATCGGAGGCGCTGTCCACGTCGCTGCTCGGCGCCGTGCGCGACGGACGCATGATGATCCGCGGCAACCTGCAGGGCGTGCCCGTCCGCAGCGAGATTCCCTTCGACCCGCACGGCCTGCTCTCGGAGGCGTTCTCGCCGCTGACCGCCGTGCCCGCCTCCCTGTCCGGACAGAAGGTCGGACAGAGCTGGTCGGCGGCGATGGTGAACCCCCTGACGGGCACCCTCCAGGACGTGACCCTGCGCATCGCCGCCGTCCGCCGCGTGCCCTTCGGCGAGCAGACGGCCCTCGCCTACGAGCTGGCGTTCACCGGCCCGGCCGGCCGGTGGACGTCCTGGGTGACCGAGAGCGGGCAGGTGCTCATACAGGGCACCCCCTTCGGGCTGACGCTGCGGCGCGAAGACCTGACGCCGGAAGCGCTGCGCGCGCTGACGCCACAGGACGCGCCGCCCGTCGGCCCCGGGCGGGACGCCCGGGGCTGCCCGGTGGAACACGGGTCCGGCCCGGGCCGGACGAACTCTCACAGCCTGTTGTGCCCATTGGAGGGATTGAGATGGCCGGCATTCAACTCGCACTGCAGATGTACACCGTCCGCGACCACCTGAAGGATGACTACGCGGGGACGCTCCACACGGTCAGGGAGATCGGCTACGACCGCGTCGAGACCTCGCCGGGCCCCGGAGACGCCGCCGAGATGAAGCGGCTCCACGACGACGCCGGCCTGACGATCGTCGGGCTGCACGTCGGCCTGGACCTGCTGGAGGGCGACATCGACCGCTGGATCGACTACGCGCAGGCCGTCGGCAACGCCGACCTCGTCTGCCCGTGGCTGCCGGCCGACCGCCGCGGCGGCGAGCAGGACTGGCTGGCCCTGGCCGCGCTGCTCGAGCGCCTGGGCGCGCGCTGCACGCAGGCCGGCCTGCGCCTGGCCTACCACAACCACAGCTTCGAGTTCGTCCGGTTCGGCGACCGATACGCCCTGGACCTGCTCTACGAGGAGACGACCCCGCAGAACGTCCGCTGCGAGCTGGACACCTACTGGGTCAAGCACGGCGGCGAGGACCCGGCCGACTACATCCGGCGGTACGCCGGCCGCGGGCCGCTGCTCCACATCAAGGACATGGCGGCCGATGAGGGCCGCTCGTTCGCCGAGGTCGGCCGCGGCATCCTGGACTGGCCGGCCATCCGCCGGGCGGCGCTGGAGTCGGGCGTGGAGTGCTGCGTCGTGGAGCAGGACCGGTGCGCCGGCGATTCCTTTGCCAGCGCGCGCATCAGCTTCGAGTACGCGGCGGAGCTTCTGAACCGGGAGTAGCCGGCGGCGCACAATCGGCGGGGCGCACGAGCAGGAACGCCTCGGGGTTCTTGCTCTTGCGCTCGTGGGGAAGGCGCACGACCTCGGCCACCGGCAGCCCTTCGGCGGCCAGGCCGGCCAGCGTCGCCTCCAGAACCTCCTCGAAGCGCGCCGGGTCCAGCCGGCCCCTTCGTACATGCTCCCGCCCGGACTCGTACTGCGGCTTGAACAGCGACAGGATCAGCCCCCCGGGACGCACCCGGCGCAGCGCGCTCGGCACGATGTGCCGCTGGCGCGTCCAGGCCACGTCCGCCGTCACGACGTCGACCGGCTCGGGCAGCTCGACATGCATGGCGTTCGTCCGCTCCATGACGACCACGCGCCCGTCCTGCCGCAGCGTCCATGCCAGCATCCCGTAGCCGGTGTCGACCGCGTAGACGCGCGCGGCGCCCTCCTGCAGCATGCAGTCGGTGAAGCCGCCCGTGCTGCACCCGAAGTCGGCACACACCCGCCCGGCCAGGTCCAGGCCGAGCCGATCGAGGGCGAACTTGAGCTTCGCGCCGCCCCGGCTCACGTAGGCGCCCCGCTCGCTGATGGCCGCCTCCCCTGAAGAGGTCTTCCTGTGCGGCACAGGCGCCCGCCGCCGCGGGTGGCTGTGCCACCCCCCTTGAACGGACTGCTAAGTCGCCCGGTCCGCCATGTAGCGGGCCAGTTGCCCGAAGAACTCGCGGTCCGCGACCGGGATGCGCTCGATGCTCGCATACGCGCGCTGCACGAGTTCGTCGGCGGTGCGCGCGGCGAACTCCAGCGATCCGCACCGCTCATACAGGTCCCGCACCCAGGCCACGTCGTCGTCGGTCGTCTCGGCACGGTCGCGACGCATGATCTCCACCAGGCGCCGGCGGTCCGGCGCCGAGGCGGCCCCGAGCGCGTGCGCGTAGAGGATGCTCGGCTTGCCCTCGCGCACGTCGTTGCCCACGACGCCGCCGCGCCCCTTGCCGGCCGTCAGGTCGATGGCGTCGTCGCGGATCTGGAAGGCCGGCCCCATGCTCTCGCCCAGCTCCTCGATGGGCCGCACGGCCTCGGGCTCCAGGCCGGCCACGATGGCGCCGCCGACCATCCCGAGCGCCAGGTAGCGCCCCGTCTTCAGCGTCACCATGCGCAGGTAGTCGTCCACGGTCAGGTCCTCGCGCCCGCGGTCGCTCATGTCCAGCGCCTGACCGCGGCACGTGGACGCGTAGGCGTCCGCGAAGGCGTCCGCCAGCCGCACGCGCGTCGCGTCCGGCACGGGGCTGCTCAGCACGGCCCGGCACGCCACGGCCAGCATGTAGTCGCCCACGTTGACGGCATGGCCGACTCCGTAGCGCACCCACAGGGCCTGGCGGTTGCGCCGCACCGTGTCGCCGTCCTCCAGGTCGTCGTGCACGAGCAGCATGTTGTGCAGTATCTCGACGGCCGCCGCGAACGGCAGCGCGTCGTCGGGCCGGCCGCCGAGCTGCTCGCACGCCAGCAGGCAGATGGCCGGGCGGATCCGCTTCCCGCCGCCCTCCATGTGGTACCACACGGCTTCTGACAGCACGTCGCCGCCCTGCCGGGGAAACAGCTGCTCCAGAACGGGATCGATGCGCGCCGCCGCCTGCGCCAACTGCTCGTCCAGCTCCCGGCCTTTCCTCGCGTCGGCGTCCGCCATGTCGGCTCTCCCTTCAGAGTCCAAACACGCCCGTCAGCGCCTCGACCACGCCGTGTTCGTCGTTGCTGCCCGTGACGGCGTCCGCTTCGGCCTTCACGGACGGCGGCGCGTTGCCCATGGCGAACGACAGCCCGGCCGCCCGCAGCATGGGCACGTCGTTGACGTCGTCGCCGATGGCGACCACATCGGCCGGCCCCATGCCCCAGCGCTCCAGGAGCCAGGCCAGGCTCAGCCACTTGGTGGCGCCCGGGTCGTGCACCTCCAGGGCCGTCTGCGTCGGGCCGTAGCGCGGTAGTCCCAGCGCGTTGGCAATGGCCGCCTCGCCCAGGGCCTCGCGCAGGGCGGCCAGCCCCTGCTCGATGGGCCCGCGCTCGTCGACCGCATAGCACACGAGCGGCGGCTCATCTCCGTCCGGGAACTCGCCCGCGTACCACTCCCAGCCCGGCGCGTGCGCGGCGGCGTAGGGAAGCCTCCCCACCAGGGGCCGATCGCGCTCCGCCACCAGCAGGTCCGGCTTCTCCGCCGGGCGGTCGTACAGCACCATGGGGAGCAGGCCGTTCCGGCGCATCACGCGCACCGCCTCCTGCGCCGTCCGGCGCGGCATCGGCACCGCGCGGAGCGTGCGGCCCGTGTCGGCGTCCTTGATCAGCGCCCCGCCGCTGCAGACGACGATCGGGTGCCCGTGCTCGAGCGTCCGGAGCACCGGCAGAGCCCCGCTCCAGCGGCGGCCCGTGCACAGCACGGCCCGCACGGACCGCGCCGACAGGCGCGCCAGCACGGCCTTCAACTCGTCGGTCACACGCTGGCGGCTGTCCAGGATCGTGCCGTCGATGTCCAGAGCCACAACGCGGTATGGTGGCACGTCGCCCGCCACGCAGAACACCTCCGATCGAGGGGCGAAAACCCCACGTTACCGCATGGCGAACGGCGTTTCAACGACCGCGCACCGGCGCGTTGACGCCGCCCGGAGGGCCCGTTACGATAGTGCACGGAGAGGTGTCCGAGAGGCCGATGGAGCGCGGTTGGAAACCGCGTGTTCGGATACAAGTCCGGACCGGGGGTTCGAATCCCCCCCTCTCCGCCACCCCATCGCCCGGCTACCCCGCCGGCACCAGCAGGCGCCCGTCGCGCGCGGGGATCGTGAACTCCCTGCCGACCGTGCCTGTGCTGACGTCCCGGTGGTCCGTCTCCAGTGCGAACGTCGCCGCCTCGGCGGTGGGGTTGACGACCGCCACGCCACCCTCGAACGCCCGCTTCCAGGCGCCGCTGTCGCAGGCCAGCGCCGGCCCCAGCGCCCGGCCCAGGGGGACGTCGAACTCCGGGAACCAGGGTTCCTCCCGCCCCTTGCGCACGAAGGCGAAGCAGCCATCGCCCATCAGCGTGGCCGCCAGGCCGAACCGCATCCGCTCCAGGGCCCGCTCCTCGGTCTCCGGCGGGGCCGCCGAGTCGGGCACCGAGATCCACATGGTCGTGTTCGGCCGGTGCGGCGCCTCGGTCCAGAGGAGGTACCGCTGCAGCTCGTACTCCCAGCGCGCGTTCCCCCGCCGCAGCTCCAGCAGCGGGGTCCCCGTGGTCCAGCCGTTGAAGTCCTCGTAGATGAAGTCCGTCTGCGGCGTGCCGCCGGCCACGATGACGGCGTCATGGCCCAGACGCTCGCGGACATCGGCGCAGAGCTGCCGCTTCGCATCCTGCCAGAGGAAGCGCAGGTCCGCCGGATCGTCCGCGATCCCGTCGCCGTCGGCGTCGGCGGTGTAGCCGGGCGCGATCCGGCTCAGCGTCCAGTCGGGAAACGCCGGCCCCATGCCGCCCAGCAGCACGCCGTCATACCCCTGGCCCTGCACGCCCTCGACGCACTGCCCGGCCAGCCACTCCAGCACCCCCTGCTCCCGAAGGTTGAGCTGAAACGTGCCGGGGGCCGTGCCCGGCAGCCGGCGGCCGGCCACGTCCGGCAGCCAGGCGTCGTCCGGGGGCTTGTGCCATCGGACGCCCTCCGGCACCGTCGACGCCTCGGCGTGCGCGACCTCGGCCTGCACCGACGGGCCGATGATGACGATGCGCGGGTTGGCCTGCCGGATCCTGTCCAGCTTCTCGCGCAGAACGGGCCACGACGCCTCGGCGGACCAGGGGCCGCGCACGGTGAGGATCAGGTCGTAGCGCGCCAGCTCCTGGAGCGTCACCGCCTTGCCCGTCCGGTAGGTGTCCTTGCCCTCCCCGGGGTGCAGAATCACGCCGTTGGCCAGCCCGATCCGCGGAAACCTGTACTCCGGCCCGCCCCCGGGCGCGGCCGCCCGGACGGACGCGCCGGCCAACAACCCCACCGCCAGAAACCACAGGACAACCCTCCGGATGCGCGTCATGATCAGCTCCCTTCGCGTGCAAAACGGCCCGGCCGCTGCCCCCCCCCTGCAGAGGGTACCCGATGATCGGGCCCTCCGCGCGCACCACGCGCCCATATCCTGCCCAATCGCGCCGGCATCTTCAAGCGATTTGCGGGCGCGACCCGGGTGCGCGCCTTGCGCCCCCGGCCACCCGCAGTTAGCATCAGGCCCGATGGCCCTTTGCGACACCAGTCCGACGCCAAGCCGACGGGCGGCCTCCGTCCGTGTACGTCCGTGGCCCCTTGCGACACCAGCCCGACGCCAAGCCGACGGCCGGCCTCCGTCCGTGTACGTCCGTGTACGTCCGTGTCCGTCCGTGTCAGTCCGTGTCCGTCCGTGTCCGTTTTCCTGCCGAAGGAGCCTGCCGTGAACGCATATGACTACTGCAAGCACATCGTCGAGACCTGGCCGAACCGCTGGACCGGCTCGCCCGGCGAGAAGGCATCCGGCGACTGGATCGAGCGGCAACTGGCCCACATGGGCTACGAGACGCGCCAGCCCCGCTTCCCCTGCCCCGGCTGGGAATACGAGGGCGAAGAACTCTACCTGGAAGGCCGCCGCCTGGACGCCGGCGCGCAGTTCTTCAGCGTCGGCTGCGACGTAACCGGCCCGCTGGCGGCCATCACGCCCGACCGCAAAGGCGGCTTCACCGGCGAGGTGCAGGGTCGGATCGCCATCCTCAAGGAGACCGACACGGGCGAGGTCGACGACCGCAACTCGATCCTGATGAACCTCCAGAAGGCCGGCGCCCTCGCCGCGATCATGGAGTCCGAGTACCCCGACACCTACTCCACGAAGATGTTCCGCACACCGGAGTCGACCCTGCCGGCCGCCGGCGTGAGCGGCGAGGTGGGCCGGATGCTCTTCGCGTCGCTGGGCAAGGAGGCGCACCTGGTCATCCGCGCCCGGCAGACGCAGAGCACCACCTCGAACGTCATCGGCGAGCAGGGCCCGGCCGACGGGCCCGTGTTCCTCATCTGCGCCCACCACGAGGCGGCCCCCGCCTCGCCCGGCGCCTACGACAACGCCGCCGGCGTCGGCGTCTTCCTGGAGATGGCCGAACGGCTGGCCGACGTCGCATCCGGCGCGCGGCTCCGGTTCGTGGCCTGGGGCGGGCACGAGTTCGGCGTGTTCGGCTCGAAGTGGTACGTGGAGAACTGCCCGGACGAGGCAAAGGCGGTCAGGCATCTGCTCGTCTTCGACGGGGTCGGCGCAAAGGACTCCGACCCGCGCATCGCCGTCAACGGAGGCGAGCGGCTCGTGACGCAACTGCGGACATACGCCGAGGGACGCGACGACCTGGTGGTGCGCGAACAGGCGGGCGGCGGCGGCGACGGGCTCTACTTCGTCCGCGCCGGCGTGGAGACAGTGTGGGTGCACGCGACGAAGCGGCGCCCTGCCGCCCCCGACGGGCAACGCGTCGTGGCCGGCGGGCTCGCCGCGCCGTTCCACAGCCCGATCGACGACATGCGCTGGATCACCCGCGAGGCCATGGCGCGCGAGGTGGGCATCGGCATGGACATCGTGTCGGAGTGGATCCGGGGCGCCTGACGGCGTCACGCCGGCCAGGCCCCCAACACGGCCAGCGACCGCTCGACGATGGGCGCGATGCCGCCCGCGTCGCCGATGGCGGCCAGGCCGTACTCGAGCGTGACGCCGCCCGCGTACCCCGTGTCCAACAGCGCCCGCAGGCAGGCACGTGCGCGGCCCGAACGCTCCGAGATGATCTGGTGATCGCGCCCGTCCACCACGTCATGCAGGTGCACGGCCGCGACGCGGCGCAGGAGGGCCTCGGGCGGCACAGGCGCCTGGGCGTGGCAGTCGACGGCCAGCAGGTAGTGCCCGACGTCCAGGCAGAGCGGCAGGCCGGCGGAGGCTTCCAGGAGTTCGTCGGAGACGTCGCCGATTCGGATGATCGTCGAGTCGTGCGGCGCGGGCATCTGGAACTCGACGGCCGGCCGCACCTGCGGGTACTCCTCCGCACAGAGACCGGCCATCACGGCGAAGTAGGCGCGGGAACGGTCCAGCAGCGTCCGGCGGTAGTCGTCCGGCGCCCCCAGCGAGGGGTCGTGCCGCGCCTCGGCGGGATGGATGACGAGCCGCACCGGCGCCCCCGTGCCCTTCGCCACATCGGCGGCCCCGCGCAGGATGGCCGTCAGGGCGGGCCGCACTTCCTCGCCCGGGCCGAAGGCCGCCGGGTTCGTCTCCCCCCTGGTGTACGGGTGCAGGTACGTGCGCAGGCACGCGCCGGCGCACGCGGCCGCCTCGCGGGTCAGCAGGGCGCGTTCCGGCTCGTCCTGAAGGGTCCGTGTGCTGAACTCGACATAGGCGAACCCCGCCCGGCACAGGAACGCATAGAGGTCGTCGGGAGGGGCCGGCAGGCGGCCGTCCTCCACGTAGGTGCGCCAGTCCAGCGGGAGCTTGAAACCCAGCGGCACGCGAAGGTCCATGGTCGGTGCCGGGCCGGTCGGCCCGTCCTCCAGCGGGGTCGGGGGCGCGGACACGCCCCCCGCGCACGCAAAGGCATAAAGAAAAAGGGGAACCCGGCCATAACAGACCGGGCTCCCCTTCGCCGGCTCAAGGGCGTTCGGACCCAGCGCTCAGTTAGTCCAGTCCAGATCCCAGCCAACGTCCCATTGGTCACGCTGGCCAGGCTGGCGCCGCATGTTGCCCAGCTTGCAGTCGACGGCCTCATCGCCCCGGTAGTATCCGGTCCAGGCGTTGTCGGTGTAGACGTCCGTGTCCTGCTGAATCTGAACCATCTCGCCGCTGATCTCCCGTTCGCCGAAGAGGTCCGGATTCGGCGTGCCGCCGACGTTGTTCATGCGCACGAACGCCACGTGGCTGTCGAAGAACAGCACGACGGAACCGGTCTCGTGGCTGGCGTAGTTGCTGGCCGGGAACGGATCGGTGGTTGTCGCATACCACTTCATGCGCTCGCGCTCCATGTCCGGAGCGTCGGCGTAGACGGCCCGTCCGCCGTTCGCGTTCCGCGGCACCGCGCAGTCGATCAGGTAGTCCGGATCGTTCGATTCCTTGGCGGTGCTTCGGAAGCGGTACTCAGTCGTTTCGGTGTCATTGTCCGGATCGAACAGATTGCCGTCTTCGTCCTCCGTGCTGATCTCGATCTCGTTGTTGGTCATCGCGCAGTGGAACAACTCCACCTGGTCGGCGTACGCCCCACCATAGAGCTTGGCGACCGAGAGCGAGGAATCGTAGACGCGGTCATCCCCGTCCAGCCACGAGAAGCTCGGGTAGGCGCCCCGGTTGTCGGTCCCATACATGACCAGGAACGTCCCCACATTGCGCTGGTTGTTTATGCAATGGGTCTTCCGGGCCTCCTTGCGCGCCTTGGCGAGCGCGGGCATGAGAAGGCCGGCCAGGATAGCGATGATCGCTATCACCACCAGCATCTCGATCAATGTAAACGCCTTACGCATGGCACCCTCCCGACCTGATAGGATTATGGTCATCATCTCGTCCTCGCCTACGCTCTCACTATATAGCATGGGCGCGCCGTGTCAAGGGCAAAAGCCCCTTCGGGGGCCGTCAGAGCCCTGGGGAGGCCCTCCGTCGCCCTGCGGGGGCCTTGCGCGGCCGGCACCGCCCCATCGCCCCCACACACCCGGCGCACCGGCGGACACCTGGGGTGTAAGAAGTTGGGAAGCTCTCGCGCCGGCGGCCCACGTCGCGTTTGGCAAGCCCGGCGCCGGCTGCTATAATGGCGGCAAGCCCCTCCTCCGGGGGCCTTCGGAGATACGGAACCAATGCCTGCGTCCCCACCCCCGCGCAACGACGCCGACGGGCGACCGCCGGAGGGCCCTCCCCCCAAGGAGCCCCCCCCGCGCATCTTCCGCATCCCCCTCTGGTACATCGTGGGCGGATTCCTTCTGGTGCTCCTCATTCAGCACGTCGGCTCGGACCTCCGCTACGAGCAGATCGCGTACGGCCGGTTCCGTGCGCTGCTGACCACGGGCGGGATTCGGACGGTCGAGCTGACGGGTTCCCGGGTGCGCGGGGAATACGCCCCGGCCGAGGGCCGGTCCGGCGCGCGGGGCTTCGTGGCGAACCGGCCGGTCAGCGACGACGAGTTGCCGGCCCTGCTCCAGGAGCATCTGGGAGAGGACTGGGACGTCAAGACGTCGTGGCTGGAGAGCCCGGTGTTCTACTGGCTGCTGCCCCTGCTGCTGCTCTTCGTGTTGTGGCGCTTCCTGATGGGCCGCGCCGGCCCGATGCGCAGCGTCATGGACTTCAGCCAGAGCCGGGCCAACGTCATCGCCCAGAAGGACGTGGAGGTGACCTTCCGGGACGTGGCGGGGATCGACGAGTGCAAGCAGGAGCTGGAGGAGGTCGTCGAGTTCCTCCGGAACCCCTCGAAGTTCACGCGCCTGGGCGGCCGCATCCCCAAGGGCGTGCTGCTGATCGGACCGCCCGGCACGGGCAAGACGCTGCTGGCCCGGGCCGTGGCCGGCGAAGCCGGGGTGACGTTCTTCAGCCTCAGCGGGTCGGACTTCGTGGAGATGTTCGTGGGTGTGGGCGCCGCGCGCGTGCGCGACCTGTTCGAGCAGGCCACCAAGGCCGCCCCGGCCATCATCTTCATCGACGAACTCGACGCGCTGGGCAAGAAGCGCGGCGGAGGCATCCTGGGCGGCCATGACGAGCGCGAGCAGACGCTCAACGCCCTGCTGGTGCAGATGGACGGGTTCACGGCCCAGAAGGGCGTCATCCTGCTGGCGGCCACCAACCGCCCCGAGATGCTGGACCCCGCCCTGCTGCGCCCCGGGCGGTTCGACCGGCAGGTCGTCGTGCCCCCGCCGGACCTGCGCGACCGGCACGAGATCCTGCAGGTCCATGCCAGGGACGTCAAGCTCGGCCCGGACGTGGACCTGCAGAAGCTGGCGGCAATGACGCCCGGCTTCGTCGGCGCCGACCTGGCCAATCTCGTCAACGAGGCAACCCTCCTGGCCGCCCGGCAGGGGAAGAACCAGGTGGAGATGGCCGACTTCGAGGACTCCATCGAGCGGGTGGTCGCCGGCCTGGCCAAGCGCAACCGCCTGATGAACGAGGAGGAGAAGAAGATCGTCGCGCACCATGAGGCCGGCCACGCGCTGGTCGCCTGCCTGCTGCCGGCGGCGGACCGCGTGCGCAAGATATCGATGATCCCCCGCGGGATCGCCGCCCTGGGCTACACAATGCAGATGCCCAGCGAGGACCGCTACCTGCTGAAGAAGAACGAGCTGACCGACCGCCTGACGGTGATGCTGGGCGGACGCTCGGCCGAGGAGGTGGTGTTCGGCGAGATATCGACCGGCGCTCAGAACGACCTGCAGAAGGCCTCCGAGCTGGCCCGCCGGATGGCCACCGAGTTCGGCATGAGCAGCGAACTGGGCCCCCTGGCCTACGGCAGCAGCCCCGAGCCGTCGCCCTGGGGGCCGGAACTCATCGGGCGCGGCCCGTGGAGCGAACAGACCGCGCGCGAGGTCGACGCCGCCGTACGCACCCTGGTGGAGGACGCCCACGGGCGCGCCGTAGAGCTGCTGAGCGCGCATCGGCCGGCGCTGGACGCCATCGCCGCCGCGCTCCGCGAACGGGAGGTCGTCGGCGAGGAGGAGCTGCAGGCGATCCTGGCCGAGCACGGAATCCGGTTGCGCGGCTCCGGGCCGGGCGCCCCAGAGGAACCGGCGCCGCAACCCGGTCCAACGGCCGAACCCGACGCACAGCCCCCGGCCGGCGACGCCCCCGAACCGCCCGAAGACCCATGACCGGCCAGACAGGAGCACGTCCATGAATGACCCGACGGTCCCGCAGCAGGAGCATGACGGCGAGGCGCGCAAGCCCTTCTGGCGGTTCGAGACGCTCCGCGAGATCGGCATGGGCCATCTGATCCGGCTCGGCGTCCTGGTCCTCGTCGTCCTCGGCCTGCTGTTCGCCACCCTGCACTTCAACAGGCGGGCGGACACCACGCGCAAGGAGCGCCAGGAACAGGTGGCCGCCGCCCTGCAGCGGACGCACGCCATCCTGGGGATGATCCGCCCGGAGATGCCCGCCCAGGCGCTCACAGACCTGTTCGCAAGTGCCGACGAACTCCTGGCCACCGTCAGCGAACTGGACCCCGACAACGAGGGGCCCGCCCGGTTGGCCGTGCCGCTCTGCTATGCCTGCGGGGAGCTGGACACGGCGCTGGGCTTCTTCAACGAACTGGACGTCTACGCCCTGTCCCAGGAGCTGGCGGCGCTCCGCCCGGGGCTGTTCAGCCGGGCCGACCGCGTGCTGGCCCCCTTCGAGGCGCTGAAGGTCGAGACCGCCTCGCCGCTCCTGACGCGACGCGACCGACACTACATCCGGGCCTGCGGCTACCTCTGGGGGCTGGCGCGGGACATCGTGGCCGGCGCCGAGAACGACACCGAAAGGGCACTGCGCCTCGCCCGCTGGGTGGCCCTGCACGTGCTGCCCGTTCCCTCCAGTCCCGTACCGGCCGACCCCTACATCGTGATCTGGCGCGGATACGCGGACGCCGATCAGGCGGCCTGGCTCTACGCCGAACTGGCCCGCCAGGCGGGGCTGGCCGCCCGGATCCTCGTGCCGGCCGCGCCGGGCGACGATGACACGGCTGGGCGCGTCCTCGTGGAGATACTCCCCGAGGACGCCGCGCCCCTGCTGGTCGATCCCCACGCCGGTGTGTGCCTGATGGACCTCGATTCCGGCACACCTCTGACACCCGAGCAGCTCGCCGACGGACTGCCCTCCCTGCACGCTCTGCCCGGCGGCGCGTACCTGTCCGAACCCGACCGACTCCGAAACGCGGAGCGGCGAATCGCGGTGGCCGTCGAGGCCTGCCTGCGCCGGATGCTGGTGTTCGACTTCCTGCTGGCCCCCCTGCCCCTGCCGCCCCGGATCGGCTTCGACCCCGACCGCCTGGGCAACGCCGAGGTCCCGCTGTGGGAACCCGTCGTCACCATCCGGGACCGGATGACCGCCGAAGGATCGGCCGATACGGCGTCCCTGGACTTCCGATACGTCAACCCGATCCACGAGGGTCGCCGGCTGCAGTTGCGCGGACTCCACCAGGCGGCGCACGCCGCCTACGTGGGGCACGTCGCCGACCTGACCGCCGCGATCGAGGCCGCCGAGACCGAGGAGAGCGCCGCAACCCTGCGCGAGGCGCTGGAGTATGCGCGCTTCTGCGCCGCCTCCAATGCCCTCGACGGCGGCGAGGTCGTGCCGGCCGAACGGCTGGCCTGCGAGTACCTGGAGCAGTACGGCGACGGCGTCTGGCGGACGCCCGCCCTGCTGGTGCGGGCCGAGGCCCTGGCCGCCCTGGACCGCACCGACGAGGCCCGGGCGATCTGGGACGACGCGCCCGCCTCCCGCCGGCTCTTCGCCGCCCTGCGGTCCCGCGGGCTGCTGGCCGGGCCGCCCGCACGCCCCCTGCCGCCGCCGCCCGCTGCCGAGACGGACCAGGACGCCCCGGCCGAGGACCCCTGAGGCGCCCCATGGACGATCTCCCGGACAGGGCCCTCCGCTTCGCCCGCAGGCACGGGCTCCTGAATCCCGGAGAGCGCGCCGTCATCGCGTTCAGCGGCGGGGCGGACTCGGTGGCCCTGGCCCTGGCCCTGGAAGCCCTCCGCGACGACGGCCGCCTGCCCCTGGCGCTCTCCCTGGCCCACCTCAACCACATGCTCCGCGGGGCCGAGGCGGACCGGGATGAGGCGTTCTGCCGCGACTTCGCCGACGCACACTCCCTGCCGATCGCGATCGAACGGGCGGACGTGCGCGCGCACGTGCGCACGCACGGCGGCTCGCTGGAGGCGGCTGCCCGCCGGCTGCGCTACGAGTTCCTGGCCCGCGCGGCCGACCGCGCCGGCGCCGGCGCCGTGCTGACGGCCCATCACGCCGACGACGTCGCAGAAACAGTGCTCCTGCGCCTGGTGCGGGGCGCCGGGCTGCACGGGCTCGGGGCCATGGCACCCACCCGGCCGCTGGACGACGCCGGACGGCCGCACCTGCGGCTCGTCCGCCTCCTGCTCGAGGTGCCCCGGGCGGACCTGCTGGCCTACGTGCAGCGGCGCGGGCAGGCATTCTGCACCGACAGCACCAACCGCGACACCCGCCACGCGCGCAACCGCGTGCGCCACCTGCTCATGCCGCTGCTCGCACGCGAGTTCCCCACGTTCAGCACCGCCGCCCTGGCGGGCCTCAACGCCTCCGCACTCGAGTCCGCCGCGCTGCTCGATTCCCTGCTGGACGACCTCTGGCCCCGCCTCTGCCTTCGGGCCGGGCCGCGGGAGGTCGTGCTGGCGGCGGCGCCGCTGGCCGACGCCGCCGCCCCGTTGCGCAAGGCGGCCGGCCGGCGCGCGTTCGGACGCCTCTGCACGCCCCCGGCGCCCGCGCTCCGATTCGGCCACATGGAGGAGCTGGCCCGGCTGCCGGGGCGGCCGGTCGGAACGTGTCTGGCCCTGCCGCGGGGCGTCCGCGCCCGCCGCGAGCACGGCGTGGTGCGGTTCCTCGTCGGCCCCGCCGAAGGCTGGCCGCCCCGCACGCTCCCGGTGCCCGGAGCCGTCGAGCTGCCCGAGGCCGGGCTGCGCCTGGAGGCGACCGTCCTGCCGGCCGGCAGCCTGGCGGCCTCCGAGGCCGCCGCCCGCGCGACCGAGGGCCGGGTGTTCCTGGACGTGCGCACGACCGGCCGCCGCCTGGTCGTCCGCACGCGCACGCCCGGTGACCGCTTCCACCCCCTGGGGGCGCCGGGCGAAGGCCGCCTGAAGGGCTTCTTCATCAACGCCAGAGTGCCGCGCGGGGACCGCGATCGCATCCCGCTGGTCGCCACGGACGACGGGGCCGTCGTCTGGGTGGTGGGGCACCGGATCGGCGAGCCGTTCCGGCTGCGCGGCGACGACGCACCGGTGCTGTGCCTGCAGGCCGAACGCACGGATCGGCCCCCCGTCTGAGAGCACACGCCCGTTTGCTTTTCGAGGCCCCCGTGCGGTACCATGCTGCTTCCCTGAAAGGGCTTGCGCACACGGGATGAGAGTCGCCACCTGCCTGAAACTGATCGTTCTGGGAGCCTTCCTGATCGCCCTGGGGGTCGGCGTCCGCACGGCGCGGAACCTCTGGCAACACTATACGTCCCCCGAGTATCTCGAGGCGACGCTCCGCACCGAGCTCTCGCGGATGCTGCAGGCGGAGCTGGAACTGGGGCCGGTGCGGCTGAACGAAGAGGGCCTGCTGTCCGTTCGGGACCTCGCGCTGCGCCTGCCGGACGAACCCGAGCCGGTGCTCGCCTGCCCCGAGATCCTGGTGGAGCTGGACCCGTTGCAGATGCTGCGCAGGCGGCCCGTGGTGGTGCGGGCGACGCTCGTGGACCCGACGCTGCGCCTGGCCTACTCCCCGGCCGGGGGACGATGGAACGTCCAGGACCTCCTTGCGCCGGCGGGACGGGAGCCGGACGCCCCGCGCGACGTGCCCCTGCCGCCCGGGCTCCTGCGCGGGGGCATCGTGCTCGACAACGCAACGATCGTGGTGCGCCACGAGCAGTTGTTCGGCGACCCGGCCCCCCGGGCATACCCCGGCATCTACCTGCAACTGCGCCCCGCGCGCGGCCTCCGGTCCTGGACGGCCGACGGGGACCTCCGGGCGGGGTGTTTCGGCGGGATGCGGCTGCAGGGCTGGGCCCGGGTGGCCGACGTGCCGGAGTTGAGCCTGCAGATCGCCGCCGCCGGCCTGCGAGCCGACGAGGCCTTCTGGCACCAGGTCCCGTTCGGAAGCGGCATCTGGCGGCAGTTCGCCGTGCGGGGACTCGTGGACTGCCAGGGCACGATCCGGCAGCGGGTGGGAGAGGAGGCGCGCTTCAGCATCCAGGCGGAACTCGCCCATGCCGCCGTACGCGTGCCGTACTACCCCGTGGAACTCGCCGAACTCCACGGACGCGTCCACGTCACCCAGAAGAAGGTACAGCTCCAGGACTGCGTGGGCGTGATCCCGGCCGGGCAACTGGACGTCTCGGAGTCCGATTCCCCGCCGCCTCAGGTGCGGGTGAACGGCGCGCTGCCCCTGGCCGGCGGCACGGGCAGGATCTATGCGGAGGTGATGGACATGCCCTTCGGCCGGGAGACGGTCACCGCCATCCCGGAGGCCGGCCCGGAGATTTGGCGGCGCCTGGCGCCGGAGGGGCGATGCCGCGTGCAGCTCACCATCGAGGACCGCCCCGCGCCGGCGCCCGACACGTTCCGGGCCGTCGTCCATCTGGACGACGCCACCGTCCGCCCGCCCGAGCTGCCCGTGCCGGTGCGGCGCGTCGGCGGGAGCCTCGTCGTGGACGGACGGACGGCCCGCCTGGCGGGCGTGACCGGCCAGATCATGCAGGACGCCGGCCCCGACTCGCCGTCGTCGTTCGCCGCCGTCGGGCTGGACGGCGTGCTGGACCTGCGGGGGGACGACACGGCCCTGCGGGTGACCGTGCGCAACCTGGACTCCGACCAGGCCCTCGTCCAGGCCGTCCCCCGCGTGGGCGCCGACCTGTGGACGACGTTCCGGCCCGAGGTGGTCCTGGACGCCGACCTGCTGCTGAGGGGCAACGTGGCCCGCCAGGACGTCGCCGCCACCGTGTTGCTGGCGCTGCACGGCGGCACGGTCCATGCCGACTTCCTGCCCATGCCCGTCCACGACGTCTGCGGGCTGCTGCGCGTGGAGGACGGCGCCGTCCTCGTCGAGGGCCTCACGGCCGTCCTGGACACCGCCGAGCGGCAGGACAACGGGATCGCCGGGCGGAGCATGGTCCGGCTCTGCGGCCGGGTGCGGCCGGAATCGACGGCAGGCGACCTCTACGTGGAGGCCGCGAACCTGAGGCTGAACGAGACGATCCTGGCCACCGTGCCGGAGGTCGGACGGCGGCTCTGGGAGGAGGCCCAACCGCAGGGCACGATATCGGTGAGCGGCCGCGTGCGGCACGACCCGGAGCAGAAGGCGCCACTGCGCTTCCTGCTCACCGTGGACCTGCAGGACATCACGGCCCTGCCTCGCTTCCTGCCGGTCCCGATCGACGCCCTTGCGGGACACCTGCTCCTGACGGAGGACCAGGCGATCAGCAACGACTTCAGCGGCGTCACCTGCAGCGGGCAGTTCGACGGCGCGGCCGTCGTCTACTACGGCCAGGGGGTCGAACTGCCCGGCTACGGCGCGCAGCTCCAGTTCTCCCAGATCGAACTCGGCGAGCTGCTCGGCGCAATCACCGACGGGCCGGCCGACCTGACCGGCCGGCTCAGCGGAGCACTGGCCATCGGCGGACTGGCGGGCGACTCCCTGAGCACCGTCGGCCGCGGGGTCGTGAGGCTCTCGCAGGGCCGCCTGTTCGAAACGCCGTTCTTCGGCCAGTTGCTCGGCGTCCTCCGCTTGTCCGTGGGGGGGGCCGAACAGGGCACGACGCGCGGCGAGGCCCGCTTCGTGCTCAGCGGCGACACGGTCCACGTGCATTCCCTCGAACTGACGGGCGGCGGGCTGAGCCTGACGGGCTACGGCGAAGTCATGCTCGACGGCCGCCTGAACCTGAAGATGGTCGCGGTCGGGGCGCCCGTGAAGGGCGGCATCCCCATCGTGAGCCCCCTGGTGGGCTGGCTCCTGCAGTTTGTCGAGCGGGAACTGGTGCAGTTGCACGTGACGGGCACGATCCAGCAGCCGCGGTTCGAGCCCACGGTCCTGACGACCATCAAGTCGGGCGTCCTGGGGCTGCCGGGCGCACTGCTGAGTCCGTTCCAGAGCGGCGAATGAACCGAAGCGCCCATCCGAACCTCTAACCGGAAACAGACGACTCCGTTGAGCGGAGAGACGCAATGGACAGAGGATTCCGCCTTGTACTCAGAACGGCCCTGGTGCTCGTGCTGCTGGCCGGCGCGGCGCTGATCGTCTACGCGATCATCGTCGGCCGCCCGGGACTGCCCGCGGCCCGGCCGCACGTCGACGAGCCGCCCCCGGCCCGCCCCGAGCCTCCGCCCGTGGAGGACCCGCCCGTCCGGGACGCGGCCGGCGCGGAACCCGCCGCCGGCGGCGACCTGGAAGTCGAGGTCCACCAGTTCCGCATGGTCATCACCGGCGAGGACGGCCGCGAGGAGGCTATGATCGAGGGCGAGCGGGGACTGCCGCGGGCCGGCTTCATAGAGGTCTTCGCCCCGATCGTGAACCTGCCGGCCGCCGCCGGCAGCGGCAACGCCGTGGACGCACGCCTCGGCGACGTGCGCATCACCGCCCGGCGCTGCCAGTGGTTGAACGACGACAGCGGGTTCCAACTCTCGGACGACGTGATTGCCAAGGGCGAAGACTTCACGATCACCACCCAGAGCGTCCGCTACAGCGCCCGCGAACGCACCCTGACCTCGGGCGACGCCGTCCGCATGGAAGCCCGAATGCTCGAGGACGGCCAGGACGCCACCACCAGCATGCTTCTGACCGGCGAGGGCCTGAACGCCAACATGGCCATCCGGAACATGAGCGTCCTGCGCGATGTGAAGGCCCGGTTCTTCGGCGTTTCGACGGACTTCCTGGCCTCCCGCACCGGCGAAGACGACTCCACGGCGCGGGGCAACGACGTGCTGATCACCAGCGCCGGCCCCATGGACTACGAGCACCTGGCCCAGAGCGCCGTCTTCCACGACTCCGTGCGCGTCGTGGCGGGAGAGACCACGCTCACCTGCGACAGGCTGGCCCTGCAGATGCGGCGCACCGAGCAGGAGGAGTCCGTGCAGGTCGAGCAGCTCGTCGCCCAAGGCAACGTCCGGCTCGTGCACAACGACCTGACCGCCCGCGGGGATACGCTCGTCTGGAGCGAGGTGACGCAGACCGGAGTCGTCTCCGGCCAGCAGAGCGCCGTCATCTCCACGGCCGACTTCGAACTCAGCGGCAAGAGCCTGACGCTCTTCCGCATCAACGAACGCGTCACGGCCGAGGGACCCGGCCGGCTCCACTGGACCGGGCCGCCCGCAGCCGAGACCCCGGCCGAACCGCCGGCGGACGCGCCCGCCGAGGCACCCGCCGAGGCCCCGGCCGGCCCGCAGACCGGCACCTTCGGGCTGTCCGCCGACGCCCCCGTCACCGTCCGGTGGAACGAAAGCATGCGGTATGACAACGCCGAGCACCTGGCCGTCTTCCAGGGCTCGGTCGCGGCCAACCAGAACGGCCTCGCGCTGACCTGCCGCCAGCTCGTGCTCACGTTCGCCGCCGACGACTCCGGCATCCGCAAGGTGCAGGCGGACGGCTCCGTGCGCCTGCACGACTCGGCCGACGCCGCAGGCGCCGACGTGCTGTGCGAGCGGATGGTCTGGGAGGCCGCAGGCGACACGGTGGAACTGACGGCCGCGCCCGACGGCCGCGTACACGTCAACACGGCGGAGGGCGTCATCACGTCCGCTCACGTCATACTCAACAACCGAACGGGCCTGCTCGCCTGCCCCGCGCCCGGCGAACTGAAGACCGTTCCCCCGCCGCCGAACGATGACGACACTCCCCCGCCGCCCCTGACCGTGCAGTGGCAGGAGGAGATGCGCTTCCGCCAGCAGCCCGCGACGGAGGCCTCGTTCCGCGGCAAGGTGGTGGCCGTGCGCGGCGCGCAGCAGATACGCGGGGAGTCCCTCCGAGTCGAGTTCGACGCCGACCGAAACCCCCTGACCGTGGTCGCCGGCGGAGGCGCCGCCATCCACATCCCGGCCGCCGGGCCGCAGGCCCTCCTGCCCCCCGCCGGCGAGGCTCCGGACCCCGACCCGGCGAACCCCGCCGACCCGGCCGAAGACGACTGGCTCCTGGAGGCCGAGGAGGTGACGTTCTTCCCGGCCGAGGACACCGTGATCGTCGGCACGCCGGGAACGCTGACGGTTGCCAGCGGCCAGGCGGCCACGGGCCGGATCCGCTGGCAGGACTCCATGCGTGTGAGCCGGCGGGACGGAGTGGCCCAGTTCCAGGGCGGAATCGTGGCCCAGGTCTCCGGATCCCGGCTCGAGAGCAGGAGCCTCCGGCTGGAGTTCGGCCCCGAAGGCACAATGCGCCACATATGGGCCGAAGGAGGCGTCTCGGTCCTCAACGGCGACGGGGCCGACCAGTGGAACGTGCACTCGGAGGCGGCCCGCGCCGTCTTCGACGCCGAAGGCGTTCTGCGCCAGATCATCACGCAGGGACAGGTCAACGTGCAGGCCACCCAGTACAGTCTCGTCGCCGACGTGCTCACGCTGCACACTGCGCCGTCCGCCAAAGCGGACGCCTCCGCCAAAGCGGACGCCTCCGCCGAAGGGGCAGCCTCCCCCGAAGGGGAGGCCTCGCCCGAAGGGGAGGCCGCCACCGACGTCGTGCGCGCCGTGGCCGAACGCAACATCCTCGTGCGCTACCTGACCGAGGGCGACCTGCAGGCCCAGGGAGACCGCCTGGAGTGGGAACGCCGGACCAACCTCTTCGTCCTCACCGGCGAACCGGTCGCCCGCGGCCGCTATGCGGGAGCCGACACCGCCAGCGCGCGGATGGAGTTCGACAAGAACACCGGCCGGCTGCGGACCAGCCCCGTGCGCACAGGGACGCAGACCGATCCCTTCTGAGACCCCCGCACGACGCACCACAACACAGGAGGCCGTACATGTCGATCATATTCGCTGACGGTGCGCCCGACCGCATGGTCGGGCCGGAGTCGATGCGGCGGGCACTGCGCTGCGTCATCGAGTTCGCCGGCGACACACACAGCATGCTCGTGCTGCCGCCCGACGGCACACGCCCGCATGCCGGCGCCGGCCTGCTCACGCAGATGCTGTGGGAGGAGGCGCACGCCTCTCGCTTCGACGTCATGCCCGCGCTCGGCACGCACGTGCCCATGTCGCGTGAGCAGATCCAGCACAGCTTCGGCACCGACCTGCCCCTCGCCGCGTTCCTGGAGCACCGCTGGCGCGACGACCTCACCCGGCTCGGCGTCATCCCCTCCGACTACGTCCACGAGGTCTCCGGCGGATGCCTCACGGACCTGATGCCGGACTACGCCGTCCCGGTCGAGATCAACCGCCGCATCGTCGAAGGCGGCTACTCGGCCATCGTCTCCATCGGCCAGGTGGTCCCCCACGAGGTGGCCGGTATGGCCAACGGGTTCAAGAACGTCCTGGTGGGCACCGGCGGCCGCGACACGATCAACCGCAGCCACTTCCTGGGCGCCGTCTACGGCATGGAGCGCATGATGGGCGGCACCGACAACCCCGTGCGCAAGGTGCTCTCCTACGCCCACAAGCACTACCTGGCGCCCCTGCGCATCATCTACGTCATGACCGTCATGGAGCCCGACGGCGCCGGGGGCGTGACGATGCGCGGCCTCTACGCCGGCGACGACGACGAGGCGTTCGAGGCCGCCGCCGCCCTGAGCCGCCAGGTGAACGTCACCGTCCTGGACGAGCCCCAGGAGCGGGTCGCCGCCTTCCTGGACCCGCGCGAGTTCAAGACCACCTGGCTGGGCAACAAGGCCGTCTACCGCACGCGCATGGCCATCGCCGACGGCGGCGAACTCACCATCCTGGCCCCGGGCATGCACGGCTTCGGCGAAGACGCCGAGATCGACCGCCTGATCCGCCGCTACGGCTACCGCGGCACCCCGGCCACGCTCGACGCCGTCCGGGAGAACCAGGAGCTGCAGCAGAACCTCTCGGCGGCCGCCCACCTGATCCACGGCTCCTCCGAAGGCCGCTTCCGGGTCGTCTACGCCACCGATCCGTCCCTGTTGAGCCGCAGGGAGGTCGAGGGCGTCGGGTTCGAATGGCGCAACCTGGGCGAGGCGCTGGCCGAGTTCCCGCCCGACCGGCTCCGCGAGGGCCGCAACCACGGCGTCTACTACGTCAGTTGCCCCGCCCTCGGCCTCTGGGCCACGCGCGAGCGCATGAACGGCTGAGAACCCGCTGAAGGAGTGTGGCACAGGGAGACGCCTTCAACGGGCGGCCGACCCCTCAGCCGGCCGCCAGGAGGAAGTGCGCCCCGCCGCCGCCCACGGCAGCGCCGAACGCCGCCAGCCGCTGCCCAATCGCCTCGCGCAGCGGCGCGGGCATCGCCGCGTCCGTCTCCACCCGGTACGACGCCACCTCGTGGCGCCCATACCGGCGCGAATACTCCTTGCGCATCCGGTCGAACAACTCGCCCCTCCGCTCGGCGCCCACGGTGGCCTTCAGGTCGCTGCTGACGGCCTCAACGTCGTGCACGCGGGCCAGCACCGCCCGCACCGCCGCATCGGCATCCAGCGCCGTCCGGCCCGTGCACGCGAACTCCACGCGCTCCCCGCGCGGCGGGTCGAATCCCCGCATCAGCAGCGGCTCGGTCGCGATCGGCTCCCGCCCGAACAGGCGGCACATCTGCTCGTAGATGGCCACCGCCCCCCGGCGCTTGGCCTCCACGGCGTACCCGGCCACGTGCGGCGTCACGATCCGCGCCCGCTCCAGCAGCTCCGCCGCCGGCTCGGGCTCGCCCTCGAACACGTCCAGCGCGGCACCCGCCGGCCGCCGCGCCCTCAACGCCTCGATCAGCGCCGCCGAGTCCACCACCGCCCCGCGCGAACAGTTGACCAGCCAGGCCCCCGCCGGCATCCTCGCCAACTCGCGGGCGCCCACCATGTGGAACGTCGGGCAGGCGCTCTCCCCGGCCCGCGTCAGCGGCACGTGGAAGGTCACAAAGTCCGACCCGGCCAGAACGTCCTCCAGAGGGTGTGACGCGAACTGCGCGTCGCGCTCCGCCAGCGGCGGATCGCAGCAGAGCAGCCGCATCCCGAACGCCCCCGCCCTGCGCGCCACCCGGCGGCCGCAGTTGCCGTGCCCCACGATGCCCAGCGTCATCTCCGACAGGGGCCGGTCGGCCCCCGCCGTCAGCCGCCCGAGCACCATGAAGACGTGGTCCGCCACCGACTCGGCATTTGAGCCCGGCGCCGACAACACCGTGATCGGCGTCCGCCGCGTCGCGTTCGCCCGCTCGATGTAGGCCATGTCCACGTGGTCAGTGCCGATCGTCGCCGTCGCGATGACGCGCGCCGACGCCGCACGGTCCACCACCGCCGGCGTGACCCCCGTCACGCTCCGAATCGCCAGCACGTCGAACCCGTCCAACCCGGGAAGCCGCTCGTCCACGTCCCGGCCGGCCACCATCGTCACCTCGCCCAGGGAGCCGAACAACTCCCGGGCCAGCGGTATGTTCTCGTCCACAAGTATCCTCATGCGCGCACATCGCTCCCCTGCCGATGGAAGACCCCATCCTAACCCGTCACCCCGCGCCCCACAAGCGCCCCCGCACGCCGCTCGAAGGGCACGCGGGGCTGCCCGTCGGGGCGCGCACGACACCGGCGGACACGGCGCCGCTTTGACGGCCCCCCGGCCGCGCCCCTATAATGCCGCCCAGTGGCCGCACGACGCACCCCACCTCCGCCACCGGAGAACGACCGTGGACGCCGAAGTGAAGCTCGCCATCATCGGAGTCGGACAGATCGGCAAACGCCACCTGGCCAGGTACCAGGAGGTCCCCGGCGCACGCGTCGTGGCCATCTGCGACGTCAACGAGACGGAACTCCGGCGTGTGGCCGAACAGAACGCCATCCCGCACGCCACGACGAACCCGGCGGACCTGCTGGCCATCGACGAGATCGCGGCCGTGGACGTCTGCCTGCACAACAACCTGCACGCCCCCGTCAGCATCGCGGCCATGGAAGCGGGCAAGCACGTCTACTGCGAGAAGCCGCTGGCCGGCTCCTATGCCGACGCCCGGGCGATGGTGGACTGCTCGCGCCGGCTCGGCCGCATGCTGTCCATGCAGCTCGGCAGCGTCTTCAGCAGCGCGACGACCGCCGCGCGCCTGCTGATCGAGGAGGGCCGCCTCGGCCGGCCCTACTACGCCAAGAGCAGCTTCTACCGTCGGCGCGGCCGCCCCTTCGTCGACGGCTACGGCTCGGCCTCGTTCGTCAGCCGCCGGGTGGCCGCCGGCGGCGCTCTCTTCGACATGGGCGTCTACCACATCGGCCAGATCCTCTACCTGCTGGACAACCCGGACGTGCTCACCATCGACGGGGCCACCCACCAGGAGATCGACATGTATGAGGACCGCCGTCGCGCCTCGGGGTTCGATGTCGAGGAACTCGCCGTCGCCCTGGTGCGCCTGGCCGGCGGCATCACCTTCTTCATCGAGGAGGCATGGGCCATCCACCTGGCGGGTACCGACGGCAGCAAGCTGGTCGGCACGCGCGGGGGCGTCAGCCTGGCCCCCTTCGCCTACCACACGACGATGGCGGACATGGAGATGGACGGCGCGTTCGAACTGGCTGCCGCCGAGAAGCGGCGCCTGAGCTGCCTGCCCGAGGCCGCCGCCTTCGCGAGCCCCCAGCACCACTGGGTGGCGGCCCTCCAGGGCCGCGTGCCTCTCCTGCCCACCGCCGAGATCGGCCTCAACACCATGCTGATCAGTGAGGGCATCTACCGGTCCCAGCAGATGGGCCGCAGCGTCACCGCGTCCGAGGTGGCCGAGGCGTCCGTCGCCACCGCCCTGCCTCTCTGAGACCGCCGTACGTCCCGCCGCGCGCTCCAGCCGGCCTGCGCGGCGCCACCCGCCCGACCGAAAACGGGGCGCGCGGCCCAAGACGGCGCGCGCGGCCCAAGACGGCCGCGCGCGCCGTTGCGCTTCAGACGCCCATACTACCCACCCACACGCAGCCGCCCCGTCCGGGTGGCCGCGCGCGCCCCCGCCGGTGCTCGTCGCCCACACACGCCTGCCGCTACTTCCCCACGAGACCCTTCTGAAGCTCCATAAAGAAACCACCGCCCTCGCGCGTTACCGCATCGACGCATCCCATGAAGCGGTACTCCTCCCCCACGACCGGCAGGGACGCGCCGCCCACGTCCGCCGCAGGCACCTCGATGCCGACATCCGCCCCGGCAAGGCCCCCACCCTCCACGTCGAGCTCCACGTACCAGCCGTCCGCCTCTGCCTCGGCGCTCACAACGCGCCCCTTGCCGTACACGTAGCTGTTCCGGTAACTCGCCCAGGTCCTGTCCCAGGCGTCGGCAGCGGCTTCCGTCAGCACCTTGAGAACCCGCTCGTAGTCCCTGTGCCCGCGCAGGTTGGGCCGCTCCAACGAAGCCGCCCCTGCACCCGCCGCCCCCGACCTCTCGCCGGCGTCGCCATCCCCCCCCTTCTTAGCCACGAAAACCACAACAACGATCAGCACGATTCCGATCACCGCCCACACAACCGCCTTATTCACTCCTCGTTCCTCCTCTGGCGTGAGAACCGGCTCGCTGCACCTCCACAGGACACCATGCTACCCCCCTGTCCGCCCCCCGTCAACCGTCCCCCCGGCCCGCGAAAAAGAAACGGGGCGATGCGATGCATCGCCCCGCACGACCGCCCTGTCAGGAGATCACGCAGACCTCCCGAACGCAGAGATCACTGGCCAGTATTCAGAAGCTCGTCGGGCCAACCCCAGGCTTCCGGACCGCCGTAACCGGACTCGCCCGTGAAGCTGTCCGGGTTCAGTGCCGGATCCGTGCACCGCCACCAGGCGGGGTCGCCGCCGACCAGCGACGCGTCCGTGGGCTCCTTGCCACACCGACGGTGGAGCATGCAGAACCGCGCGCCGCGGTTCGGCTGCCAGAACTCCCACGCGCCGACATCCTCGCCCCAATCCTCCTCGAAGGCGTCGAAATAGTAGATGTCGTCGACGTCGGTCGGCTTGTACGCGCCGCCGATGTTCGCCATGTCGTTCATCCAGTCGTCCTCGCCCGTGCCCGCCATGGCGTTCGGGTTGCTCGCATTGGGCTGCTTGTAGAGCAACCGGTTGTTCTGGATGTAGCCGTACCGGCGCCAGGTGCCGGTACGCACCGTCCTCGGAGTGAAGTAGCTGTTGACCTGCCCACCGGGCCACCCGATGTATCCCAGCTCCGGGGTGGTGCCCGTCGGGCCACCGCCCTCCATGGTCCAGTCCCAGTGCTCGTAGAACACCGGCTGCCACGCCCCGGCCATGTCGGCGAACAGAGCGTTCGCTCCTTCGCCCCGACCGTTCTTGTCGGCGTGGTTCGCAGGCTCCAGGCCATACATCGTGACCATCTCGATCCCGTCGGCGGCCACAACGCGAGCCTCATTCGGCTCCTTGGGAATCCGTCCTTCATCCCCGAAGTAGCACGTCTGGTCGATGTTCCCGATTGCCAGATGCACGTCCGTGTTGACCCCATCATGCCACCGCGCCTCGGACGGTTCCCTCGGGAACTGCGACGATCCATAGGCGGGGCACTTGTAGGTGGCAAGATCCTTCACATACCCCTCGTTGACGATCAGGGCCAACGAGTCCGGCCCCATCACCCAGGGGCCCTGCGACTCGACGGTCCACTCACCATCCAGATCGTTGCGGAGCATGTTCCAGCCGAGCCCGATGTTGTGCACATTCGACAGACACGCTGCCTTGCGCGCCTCTTTCCGGGCGGCGGCCAGGGCGGGCATCAGCATAGCGGCCAAGATAGCTATGATGGCTATGACCACCAACAGTTCGATCAGAGTAAAGGCCTTCTTCATCTTCACGTCCTCCCACTAAATCCGTTCGCTTCGACCCTTCT
>JAAYEJ010000020.1 GCA_012728835.1 Candidatus Brocadiaceae bacterium
ACCCAACGACTGCGGCGAAGCGTCCGCCCCCGGACGCCGCACGCCACACGAGCCGCCCGGCTCGCACCCGCGCCGACCACCCTGCTGTCATCCTGAGCGCCGCTCAGGCGGCGCGAAGGACCTCGACCCAACGACTGCGGCGAAGCGTCCGCCCCCGGACGCCGCACGCAACACGAGCCGCCCGGCTCGCACCCGCGCCGACCACCCTGCTGTCATCCTGAGCGCCGCTCAGGCGGCGCGAAGGACCTCGACCCAACGACTGCGGCGAAGCGTCCGCCCCGGACGCCGCACGCAACACGAGCCGCCCGGCTCGCACCCGTGCCGACCACCCCACGGGCGAGGTTCTTCGTCGCTCCGCTCCTCAGAATGACAAAGAGGGGCCGGCGCCCGCACATGCGCCGTGTGGGGCCGGCGCGCAGGCCGTCACGCCGGCCGCTCGATGGCCCTCCAGCCGATGTCTGTGCGCCAGTAAGCATCGGCGAAGTGGATCTTTCCGACCGCCTCGTACGCGCGGTCCCGCGCCTGGCGGATCGTCTCGCCGCGGGCCGTGATGCCCAGCACGCGCCCCCCGCTCGTGACGAGCTGCCCGTCCTCGATCGCCGTGCCGGCATGGAAGGCCATCACGTCGTCCATCGCCCGGACGTCCTCGAGGCCCTCGATCGGGTAGCCCTTCTCGTAGGCGGCCGGATAGCCGCCGGAGGCCATGACGACGCACAGGGTGGGACGCATGTCCCAGCGGATGTCCACCTGGTCCAGCGTGCCGTCGAGCGTGGCCAGGAGCACGGGCACGATGTCGCTCTCCAGGCGCATCAGCAGCGCCTGGGCCTCGGGGTCGCCCAGGCGGCAGTTGAACTCCAGCACCTGCGGGCCGTCGTCGGTGACCATGATGCCGGCGTAGAGGACGCCGTGGTAGGGCTTCTCCTCGCGGTTCATGGCGTGGACGGTCTGCACGAACACCTCGCGCTCGATCTGGGCGGCCAGCTCGTCGGTGATGACGGGCGCCGGGCTGTAGGCGCCCATGCCGCCGGTGTTCGGCCCCCTGTCGCCGTCGTAGACCGCCTTGTGATCCTGGGCCGAGGGCAAAAAGGCGATGGTGCGCCCGTCGGTGAAGGCGATCACGCTCGCCTCCTCGCCCTTCAGGCAGCTCTCGATGACCAGTTGCCCGCCCGCCTCGCCGAACTCGCGCCGGATGGCGATGCGATCGACGGCCTCGAATGCCTCGCCCAGCGTGCGGCAGACGATCGCCGCCTTGCCGGCCGCCAGGCCGTCGGCCTTCACGACCACCGGCGCGCCGATCATCTCCAGGTACGACTTGGCGCGCTCCGGCCCGTTGAAGGTGCGGAACTCGGCGGTCGGCACGCCGTGCCGCTGCATGAGCTGCTTGCAGAAGACCTTGCTGCCCTCCAGCCGCGCGGCCTCGCGCGTGGGCCCGAACACACGCAGCCCCGCCGTGGCAAACGAATCGACGATGCCCTTCACCAGCGGCTCCTCGGACCCGACGACCGTCAGGTCGATCGCGTTCTCGCGGGCGAACCGCCGCAGCCGCAGGATGTCTCCGGGCGCAATGGGGACGCACTCCGCCACTTCGGCGATCCCGGCATTGCCCGGCGCGCAGTAGACCTGGTCCACCAGCGGCGAGTCGGCAATCTTCCACGCCAGGGCGTGTTCCCGCCCCCCGCCCCCGATCACGAGCACTCTCATCCGGCCTCGACCTCCTGTGACGGCTCTCCCTGCTTACGCAAGGCCGGCCAGTATATCGGCCCCCACGGCCGCCGGTCAAACGCGCCGCCGGCCCCCCCGGGGGGGCTTGCCCACGGCGCGAAACCGGGTGTCCGTAGAGTCCGTAGAGTCCGTAAAGTCCGCAGAGTCCCCACTTGTTGCCCGAAAAATCGAGATTCGGCGGACTTTAGGGGCCTCTTGGGACAGGGTTCGGACACAAGACGCATATACTCGAGGTTGCCATGAGGACGGCCGACACATTCACGGGAGGCGACGCCATGACGGATCCCACGCCGGGACTGAGCCGGGCCGAGCGGATGGACAGAGCGCGCGTGCTCGAGGCCGAGGGCGTGCCGACGCGGGTCATCGCCGCGGCGGTCGGCAGGTCGCCGGACACGATTCGCCGCTGGCGGCGCGCGGCCCGCGCGCCGGCTGCATCGACGGACGGCCCGCGCCCCGCACGGCCCGGACGGGCCTCGCCGGCCGAGCTGCGCGCCCGGCTCGAACGGCGCCTGGCCGCCCTGGTGGACGAGGGGGACGAGCCGGAGAAGGGCGCCGAGGACCGCATGCTGAAGATCTGCAGGATCCTCGAGTTCCTCCAGGGCGCGCAGGACCTGGACGCCCAACTGCGGGTGGTCAGGGACTTCGCCGTCTTCTGCCTGCAGGCGCTGACCGAGGACGAGATGCAGCCCGTGCGAAAGGCCATCCACATGTACCTCGACAAGCTGAAGCGGGAGAACCAGTGATGTGGATCGAAACGGCGATATCGGCCGCCTCGGCGCTCTGCGGCGGGTTCATCGGCGGCTGGGTGGTGGCGTTCCGACTGGGCCGCTGGCGCCAGCACGTGGAGGACCGTCTGGACGGCATCGAGGCCCGCCTGGCCCGCGGCGACTGCGCCGTCAGCGGGCTGCCCGTGCTGACGGCCCGCGTGGACCTGATCCTGGAGGAGTTGCGCGGCCTGAAGGCCGAGGCGCGCCAGGACCGGCAGGCGTTCGTATCCCACGAGGAGTGCGACCGGAGACACGGCAATGGCTGAACGCGAGCGGGTGGAGACGCTTCTGGTGGACGTGCGCCGCCGGCGGGACGAAGCGCAGGCCGAGGCCGGCCACGCCGCCGAACGGCTGGCGCGCCTGGTCAGCGGCCTGACGCCGCTGCTGGAAACCGACGTCGCCCAGGTGCGGGCCAGCGCCGAGACGTTCTGCGACGCCGCGGGCCGCATGAAGGCCCTGGAGCAGTTCGCGCGCGACCTGCGCGCCCTGCTGATGTGACCGATTCCTCCCGGCGGGCGGGCGAACCATGGGGCTCTGGTCCCGACAGCATGACCACGGCCGGCTGAGCATCCTGGCCCTGATCGAGCAGCATGCCACTCCGTTCCCGGAATCGAGCCCCGAGCAGGCGGCCGCCCGGCGCGCCCTGCCCATGCTCGCATGGTGCCGCACCTACCTGCCGCACTACTTCAGCGCGCCGTTCGCCCCCTTCCACGGCCGGATGCTGTCGGCCGTCGGGGCGCCGGGCATGCCGACGTTCGTCTGCGCATTCCGCGGCGCCGGCAAGAGCGCGCTCCTCGCCCTGGCCCGCCCCCTGCGGCGCGCGCTCGGCGCCCGGGCCCCCTACTTCCTCTATGGCAGCCAGGTGCAGAAGCTCGCCGCTCAGAACATGGACTACGTGCGGCTGGAGCTGGAAAACAACCCGCGCATCCGGGGCGACTACGGCGAGCCCGAAGTCACCGGCCCCCAGACCGAGTGGATCATGCGCCTGGCGATGGGCCAGGGCTCGGCCCGGTTCGAGGCGTTCGGCATCGGCATGAGCCCGCGCGGGCGCCGCTACGGCGAGCACCGGCCCGCCGAGTTCATCGGCGACGACCTGGAGGACGCCGAGCTGGCCCGCAACCCCGAGCGCGAACGCCACCTCTGGGACTGGCTGATGGACGAGGTGCTGCCCGCCCTGGAGCCCGGCGCCTTCGCCTTCACCGTGCTGGGCACGATGTTCGGCCCGGACTGCATGCTGGAGCGCGCGCGCCGGCTGAGCGAACGGCGCGACGCCGCCGGCCGGCCCCTGGCGCGCACCTTCGTGCAGAAGGTCGCCCGCGACGGCCGCAGCGTCTGGCCCGAGCGGTTCACCGACGAGGTGCTCGGGCGCGTCCGCGCCACCATCGGCCTGCGCAACTGGCTCCGCAACTACGCGCTGACCGCCGACGATCCCGACAAGCCCTTCCAGCCGCAGTGGTTCGGCGTATACCGCCCGCAGGACGTGGACCCGCACCGGCTGGACGTCGTCGCGTTCCTCGACCCGGCCGTCAGCGAGGCCGGCTGCCCGCGGGCGCTGGTCGCCGTGGGCGCCGAGCGCGACACCGGCGTGCGCTACGTGCTGGACGCCTGGATCGAGCGCGGCTCGCCGGCCGCCATGGCCGAGCGCCTGTTCGCCTTCAGCCGCCGCCTGCGCCCGCGCGTCATCGGCATCGAACAGAACGGCGGCTACGCCCTGCTCAGACCACTGCTGGGCATGATGGCGGCCCGGCGCGGCGAGCACCTCCCGGCGCGCTACGTGACGCACACCCGCCCGAAGGCGCTGCGCATCGAGGCGCTCTGCACCCAGTTCGAGGCCGGGCGCTGGCGCTTCCCCGCTAACCCGAACGCAGGCGTCAAGACGCTGCAGGAGCAGTTCCTGGGCTACCCCGACGGCTACGTGGACGGGCCGGACGCCGCGGCGGGCTGCGACGAACTGCTGCCCGCCGCCTTCGCACGCGCAACGGCCTGCCGGACCTATCGCAGCCTGTCGCGCCGGCGCGACCTGCGCGACCTCTGACCCCACAGCACCTTCCGGAGACACGCCATGCCTGCCGCGAGCCGACCCGACCCCGGGCCCGTCGCCGCGCCCACCGCCTTCGGCGCGCGCACCGTGGCCGGGCACGTCGACATCGACACGCTGACGCCCCGCCGCATCAAGCAGATGCTGCTGGCGGCCGAGACCGGCGACCTGGCCGCACAGTCCGAACTCTTCGAACGCATGGAGGAGAAGGACGGCGAGCTGGACGCCCTGCTGCGCACGCGCAAGGCGGGCGTCGCCCGGCTGCCGTTCGACATCCGGCCCGCCGACGCCTCCGAGGCCGCCGCCCGCGCCGCCGCGTTCTGCCGCCGGGTCATCGACGGCATCCCCGACATGCGCCAGGCCGTCCTGGACCTGCTGGACGCCGTGCCCAAGGGGCTCAGCGTGCTGGAGGTCCGGTGGAACACCGACCGGACGGCCTGGCGCCCCGCCCGCCTGCTCTACCGCCCCCAGCGCTGGTTCCGCCTGGCCGACGAGGACGACGACGGCGCCCTGCGGCTGCGCACCGACGACGGCCAGGGCGCCCCGGTGAACGCGCTGAACTTCGTCGTGCACCGCGTCAAGGCGCGCAGCGGCTTCTGCGCACGCACCGGCCTGCTCCGCTCCTGCGTGCGCGCCTTCATCGTACGCCACGTCGCCTGGAAGGACTGGATGGCCTTCGCCGAACTCTACGGCACCCCGCCCCGCATCGGCTGGCTCCGCGAGGAGGTGCCGTGGGACTCCGACGAGGCCCGCGAACTCTGGCACGCCGTGCGCGCGCTCGGCATGGACGCCGCCGCCGTCATGCGCGAAGGAAACCGCATCGAGGTGCTCGACACCCGCACGGCCGGCGAGGGCTCCGTCTTCGAACACATCCTGGACCGCGCCGGCCGCGAACTCACCCTCGCCGTCCTGGGCCAGACGCTCACCAGCGGCGGCGAGGGCGGCGGCTCCTACGCACTCGGCCAGGTGCACAACCAGGTCCGCTGGGACCTGATCGAGGCCGACGCCGCAGCGCTCGCACGCACCCTCTCCGAGCAACTCCTCGCCCCCATCGTCCGCCTCAACCTCGGCGCCGACCATCCCGCGCCGCTCTGGCGGTTCGACGCCGAACGGCCCCAGGACCTGACCGAACTGGCCGCCACCGTCAAGACGCTCAGCGAGGCCGGCCTGGCCATCCCGGCCGACTGGGCCTACGAGAAGTTCAACATCCCCCGACCCGCCGCAGGACAGGCCGTCCTCGGCCCCCGTCCGGAGGACCGCCCATGACCGCCGCCGATCCCGCACGCAATGCCGTCGCCCGTATGGACCCCTCCGGCCCCGAGGCCCCGCCCTGGGTCATGCTGCTGCGCACCGGCGCCTGGCTCGGCCACCCCACCGCCCCGGAGCTGATCGGCCCCGTGCACCTGCGGGCGGCGCTCGAGTGCTTCGAGCGCCACCACGCCGCCCACGGCGCCGACCTGGTCATCGACTACCACCACGCCAGCGTCGTCGCCCCCGCCATCGCCGGCAGGGCGCCCGCCGCCGGATGGATCCGCCGCATGGAGCTGCGCAACGGCGGCTGCGAACTCTGGGGCCGCGTGCTCTGGACGGCCGAGGCGGCCGCCGCCATCGGGCGCCGCGAGTTCCGCTACCTCTCGCCCGTGCTCCGCTTCGCCTGGCCCGACCGCGTCACCGGCCGCCCCGTGCCCCTGCAGATCCACAGCCTCGCGCTGACGAACACGCCGTTCCTCACCGAACTGGAAGGACTGAATTCGAACGCCGGCGACCGCGCCGGCGACACCGCACCTCCAGACGGAGGCCGATCGATGCCGTTGATCGACACGCTCGCACAGACGCTCGACCGAACGCCCGGGCAGGTCGCCGGCCTGCTCGGGGTCGAGGCCGGGGCCGACGACGCCCGCGTCGCCGTCGCCGTGTGCAACGCCGCGGCACGCGTGACCGAACTCGAAGGACGGCCGGCGCACACGGACGCCGCCCGGACGGCCGCTCACGCGCTCGGCCTGGAGCCCGACGCCGACGCCACGGCGGTGAACGCCGCGCTGATCCGGCTCCGGGAGCCGGCCGCCACGCTCGACGCCGTGCGTGCGCTGCTCGGGCTGCCCGAGGAGGCGCCGGGGCCGGAGGTCCTCAACGCCGTCGGCGCGCTCCGGCAGGCGCGGGCCCGCGCCGAGGCCGAACGGGTCGTGGACGAAGCCGTGCGCGACGGCCGCCTGCCGCCCGCGCTGCGGGAGTTCTACCTGCGCGAGGCCGTACGCGACCTGGAGGCCGCCCGGCAGGTGCTCAACGTCCTGCCGCCGGTCCTCTCGGCGCCCCGGACCGGCCGGGCCCACGCGCCCGCCGCCCCGGACCTCGACGAGGCCCAGCAGGCCGTCTGCCGGCAGCTCGGCCTGAGCGCCGACGCCTTCCGGGCGGCGCTCTGATCCGCCGCCATCCCCTTGTGGAGGAGACGCACCCATGACCGCACTGACCTCGGACAGGGTCACCGGCTACAGCCTGGGCGACCTGCTGGCCATCCCCGTGGCCGGGGGCGAATGCATCTACTGCGGCGCGCTCGTGTGCGCCAACGCGGACGGCTGCGCCGTGCCGGCGGCCGATGCGGCGGGCCTGGTCTTCGAGGGCATCGCCACCGAGCGGGCCGACAACGACAACGGCGACGACGGCGACGTCCACGTCGTCGTGCGGCGGCGCGGGCGCTTCCGGCTCGACTACCGCGGCGCGCTCACGCAGGCTGCCATGGCCGCCCGCGTCTGCGCCGTCGACGACCACACGGTCGACGCCGCCAACAATGTCACGCACGAGGTGCACGTCGGACGCATCGACCGCATCGAAGGCCCCGGCGAATGCTGGGTCTACATCGACGGCGCCGTGGAGGCCGGACGGAGCTGGAACGAACCCACGACCACCACGGCCGGGGGCTGACCGCCCGCACGCGGCCGCCCGGCCACCATTCTGAGGAGATCGGCCCCATGCAGATCACACAGGGCAACCTGCACGCCGTCTTCACCGGCCTGAAGGCCACCTTCAACGAGGCCGTGCAGAGCACCGAAGACGAAGACGTCCTCCGCCTGATGGAGACCGTGCCCAGCACCTCCGCCGGCGAGGAATACCCCACGGCCACCCTCCTGGGCGACCTGGAAGAGGTCCTGGACGAGGTGACCATCACCGGCATCGGCACGTTCGTGCAGAGCGTGCCGAACCGCACCTTCGCCCGCATCGTGGAGGTGAAGCGCAACGACATCGCCGACGACAACATCGGCGTTTACCGGCCCGGCGTGCGCCAGCTCGGCCGCCGCGCCGCCCTCTATCCCCTGCGCCTGGCCGCCGACGTGCTCCTGTCCGGCTTCACGGACGAGTGGGTCGACGGCACCGCCGTCTTCAGCGCCGACCACGAGTGGGTCGGCGGGCAGCCGTGGTCGAACCGCAGCGACGCCGCCCTGACCCCCGAGAGCTTCGGGCTCGCCGTCGCCGCCCTGGAGGCCCGCCTCAGCCCCGACGGCGGCCCGCTCGGGCTCCGGCCCGACGTGCTCGTCTGCGGCCCCGCCGGCCGCGCAGCCGCCGAGGCGATCCTCCAGGTCCAGTTCCTCGACGGCGGCGCGTCCAACCCCCACTACGGGCGCTGCGAACTCCTCGTGCTCGGCCGGCTCGGCTCCAGCACGGCATGGTTCCTGATGGACACCGACCCGGTCCGGCCCATGGTCCTCCAGGACCGCGAGGGGCCGGAGTTCACCGCCAAGGACCGCCCCGACGACGAGGACGCCTTCTACCGCGAACGCTACGCCTACAAGGGCCGGCGCCGCTGCGCCGTCGCCGTGCTGGCGCCCTGGCTCATCCAGGCCAGCAACGGCGGCTGACGCGCCGTGCCCGGCGAGGGGCGCCCGCCCCCCGGCGCCCCTCGCCCACAACACTACGGAGAGGGAGACGACGATGAGCTACTGCACACATGCCGACGTCGTTGCGCGCGTGGGCGACGAGGACCTGGCCGCCCTGGCCGACCACGACGGGGACGGACAGGCCGACACCGCCGTGGTCGCCCGCGCCATCGAAGACGCCCAGGCGCTCATGGACAGCTACCTCGCCGTCCGGTTCGCCGTGCCCGTCCGGCGCCCCGACGGCCGCTGCCCGCCCGCCGTCGCCGTGCGCGCCGTCAACCTGGCCGTCTACTTCCTCCGGCTCGGACGCGACAGCGTCACGCCCGACGCCCGCGCACAGTACGAGGACGACGTCCGCTGGCTCACCGAGGTCGTCGCAGGCCGCGCCGCGCTCGGCATCGAGGACTGCCCCTCGGAGAGCGTCGGCGCGCCGCGCGTCCGCTCCGAGACCTGCCCGCGCCTCTTCGGCCGCCGCGAACCGCTCTGATCCCCCACGGAGGCAACGACCCATGGGCAGCGTCCTCACCCAGGGCCGGCCGGCCCTGCTCGCCGCGCTCCGGGCCGACCCGGAGATACGCGCCCGCGTGCGCACCTGCGTCGAGTTCGGCCCCGGACTGCGCCGGCGCTTCGCCGTCGTGCCCGCCCTCTGCCCCGCCCTCAGCGTGGCGCAGGCCGGAACCGCCGAACGCCGCATCGCCAACGTCGAATGCGAGATCGCCCAGACCCTGCACGTCGGCATCCTCACGGCCGGACAGGACGCCGCGCCCTGCGAGGAACTCGCCGCGCTCGTCGTCGACTGCGTGCACGCCTGCAGCGCCGACCGCCTGGGCCTCGCCGCCGAGGGCCTCACCGCCGTGCGCGTGCGGGCCGTCCGCTGCAAACCCCTGCCCGACGAGCACGGGCCGCGCATGCTCTGGTCCGCCGACGTCGAGGTCGAACTCCTCTGGCGACGCATCCCATGAACCGGAGGCCCGCACCATGAGCGCACCGCCCCGACAACGCCACACGGGCCGCGAACGGCACCTGCGCCTCTGCGCGGAAGCCGTCTGGGCACAGTGCCCGGCCGAGCCGCAATGGACCGCCCTGCCCCTGGCCGCCGGCGGCTGCACGCTGGCGGCCGAACAGCCCCGCTTCCGCCCGGACACGTTCTACGGCGGCTTCCGCCGCACCGTTTCGCTCCCGCACGGACCTCGCGTCGCCGGCAGCCTCCACACGCTGCTCCACCCCCGGCGCGCCGACCTGCTGCTGCGCATGGCCGCCCGCCGCACGGGCGACGCCCCCGACAGCTACACCGCCGACCTCTACACCCCGGTCGATCCCCGACGCTGCACCGGCGCCGTCGTCGACCGCCTGGAACTGACCCGCCGCACCGGCGACCCCGACCTGGCCGTGCAGCTCCACCTCGTCGCCCGCGCCGAAGAGCCCCGCCCGACGCTCTCGCCGGAGGACTTCGACTACTCGGACCTCGCGCCCGTGCCGTTCACGTGGGACGACGCCGCCGTCCTGGTCGACTCCGAGCCGCTCCCGGGCGTAGAGGAACTGGCCCTGACCGTGCACAACCACCTGGAGCCCGGCCCCGCGGCCCCCGGCGGCATCGCCTGCCTCCACGCGGGCCATCGCGACGTGCGCCTGCGGCTGACGCTGCCGGCCGACTCGGCGCTCCTGCGCGACGCCCTCCGGACCGCCCGGCCGGTCCGGTTCGAGATGACGCTCTCGCACCCCGCAGGGCATTCGCTCCGGCTGGTGCTGCCCGCGGCGCACGTCGTCGCCGCGCCGGACGCCGCCGAGCCGGACGCGATCGCCCACGCGACGGCCGACCTGGAGGCCGGCACCGACGAGTCCGGCTCCGACCTCGACTGGACCGTGTCCCTCAGCGAATGACGGGAGCCCGAACCATGGCATCCGACACCGAACACGTGCTCGAAGCCCACCGGCAGGCCCTGGCCGCACTGGCGCTGGAGCGCGACGCGCTGGCCGCCCTGCAGACGTCCCTGGCGCGGTTCGCCGAACAGGCCCTGCAGATGCAGCGCGAGAACACCGCCGTACTGTCCGCCATGCGCAGCGAGCTGGACCGCATGGTCCGCCGCCTGAAACAACTGGCCACCGCCGGAGCGTGACGCTATGCCCGGATACTTCGACGATGGAACGCGTCACGTGGACCTGGGATACCACGTGTTCGCCACGCCGTCGGCCTACCGGCGCAACGTGCGGCGGGAGCCGCATGCGTCCGTCGCGTCGGTGATGAGCTCAGGCGGCGGC